>CANHUG010000186.1 GCA_947462995.1 Verrucomicrobiales bacterium
CGCTTCCACACGCCCCACGGCGAAGCCGTCGGCCTCATGCTCCCCCATGTCGTCCGGCTCAATTCCTCAAACCCAGACGCCGCCGCCACCTACGCCTCCCTCTGCCGCGCCGCTTCCCTCCCGGAAGATTCCCTCGCAGACTTCCTCGCCTCCCTCTTCACCAACGCCGGCTTCCCCCCGCTCCTCCCGGCAGACCGCCTCGCCCCAGCCACTCTAGACGACCTCTCCACCATGGCCGCCGCCCAGTGGACCGCCCAGTTCAATCCGGTCCCCGTCTCCAAAGCCTCCTTCGAGGCCCTCTACCGCGCCGCCGCTGGTCTTTGAACCACCCCACCCGGCTCAACCGCCCCCAGCCTTCCCCTTCCCCTTCGCAGGCTTGCTCTCCTTCGCCGCAGGCGCAGGGGCCGCCGCCGCAGGAACCGCCCCTGCTGCCGGTGCCGCCGCCGCAGGCGCTGCCGCCGGAGCACTGTCCTGCTTCGCCGCAGTCTTGTACCCCTCGCTCCGGTAATCAGTAATGTAAAAACCCGATCCCTTGAACACAAACCCCGCACCCACCCCGATCTTCCGCACCACCTTCCCCTTGCACCCACTCTGCGGACACTTCGTCAGCCGCTTGTCGTTCATCGACTGAAAGACTTCAAACTCGTGTCCACACGCCGGACAGGCATAATCGTAGGTAGGCATGACTGAAAAACAGAAGGTTTAAGGTTCGCTGACCTTCCCCTACGTCGCCCACCACCGCAAGCTTTGCAAGGCCCGCCGGAAAATCCCCGCCCCGCGCATTTTCGTGGTGCGCTCCCGACTCCGCCGCCTACAGATGAACCTCCCTTCAGTAAGCGCGCGTCATCCCGGTCAGTCCATGAATTCCCTCCAAATCGGCTTAATCGCCACCGCATCCCTCCTCCTCGGATGGTGGGCTCTCATGCGGCTCCGCAAATCCCTCGGCATCTGGCGCCTCCGCTACTACGCCTTCCCACGCCCCTGGCTCAAACACCTCCACGCCTCGGTCCCGCTCTACCACCGCCTCCCATGGGAACTGCGCTCCGAATTCCAGGATAAAATGCTCTCCTTCATCGACGGGAAACACTTCCGCCCAGGAGGCTCCCTCGACGAAATCACCGACGAACAACGCGTCATCATCGCCGCTCACGCCTGCCTCCCGCTCATGAACCGCGACTCCGCAGGCTGCCACGGCGGCATCCTCGGTGTCCACCTCTTCGCAGACACCCCACCGGAAAAAGCCCTCGAATCCGCCACCCCTAGCCACCCGGCTCTCCTCTGGGACCAATCCCTCCGCGCCTGCCTCGACCCCCACAACGCTTCCTCCAACCTCGTCCTCTCCATCCTCAATCGCCTCGGCGCCAACCCTCCCATCACCCCCTCCGGCCCGGACCTCCGCCTCACCGCATGGGGCCGCGTCCTCAGCAGCGATCTCCACAACTCCTTCGGCTTCCAGATCAGCGGCGATTACCTCAACACCTACCACGCCAACGGCGACATCGCCGCCTTCTACGCCGCCGCCACCGAAGCCTTCTTCTCCTACCCGTCCCTCCTCCAACAGCAGGACGCAGGCCTCTACCTCCGCCTCAAACAGTTCTTCCGCGTCGACCCCCTGCGCTGGAAAACACTGACGCATTGAAAGCCGACCTCTGCGCCGTCAAGGGTCGCACCTCCCTGTGCGTGCTCTTCTGCATGCACGCCGCCGCCATGGCGGCCTACGCCGTCCCCTTCCCTAACGTCCTCAAATCCCACGGGCTCTCCGACTGGGCCTTCCTCGCCGTCAGCACAGGCTCCATCGCATCCTTCATCTCCCCGATGTTCGCGGCCTCCCTCGCAGACCGCCGCATCGCCCCGGAACGTCTCCTCGCCGCCCTCACCTTCCTCTCAGGTACCCTCCTCGCCCTCGTCCACGCCTCCGTCCAGTTCCACTGGGGCCCACAATGGTTCCTCGGCCTCATGATGGCCTACGCCCTCACCAACGCCCCGGGCTTCTCCCTCGTCACCAGCATCGTCCTCTCGCGTCTCTCCGACGCCCGCCGCGAATTCGCTCCCATCCGCGTCTGGGCCACATGGGGCTGGATGGCCTCCTCCTTCATCGTCAGCCGCTGCCTCCATCTCGACCAGTCCCCCATCGCAGGCTACATCGGCGCAGCCATCTTCCTCGCAGAATCCCTCTTCTGCCTCTCCCTCAAACCCACCCACCCGCCTAAAGGCCGCGCCCCCCGCCGCTGGCGCGATGTCATGGGCTGGGACGCCCTCCCGCTCCTCCGCCACCCGGACCACCGTCTCATCTTCCTAACTAGCGCCGCCTTCTCCGCGGTCATGTCCACCCTCTACGTCCACACCGTCCCCCACCTCGCCGCCGGCGGCGACCCCACCCCAGCCGCCACCATGTCTCTCGCCCAGCTCTGCGAAGGCATCGCCATGCTCGGCATCTCCGGCCTCCTCCTCCGCTTCCGCATCCGCTGGCTCCTCATCGCAGGCCTCTCCCTCGGCATCCTCCGCTACCTCCTCCTCGCCACAGACTACCGCCCAGCCATGGTCGCCAGCGTCGCCCTCCACGGCCCACTCTTCGTCCTCTTCTACATGACCAGCCAGATCTACCTGGAACTCCGCATCGACCCTGCCATCCGCGCCCAGAGCCAGGCCCTCCTCTCCATCATGAACAATGGCATCGGCAATCTCTCCGGTTACCTCGCCATCGAGGTCTGGCACCGCCACTGTCTCCTCCCGGACGGCTCCACCAACTGGCCCCGCTTCTGGTCATGGCTCGCCGCCGCCGCCACCATCCTCACCGCCGCCTTCGCCTCCCTCTACCGCGGCCAATCCCGCACCCAGAATCCCTCCAATCCCGCTTAATCTCCCCTCCTCCCCTCCCCTCCGTTTCTGCTTTCCCAGTCCGCTTCCACGACTAGGTTGTCCCACTCCCCCCAACCCGCCGCACCGTGAGAGAAAAAATCCAAGCACTCAACTCCCGTCTCGTTTCCACCGTCCTCGGCTCAGACGACGCCGCATGGCACCTCATCGTCGCCATCCTCGCCGGCGGCCACGTCCTCATCCAGGGACCCCCAGGCATCGGCAAAACCACCATCGCCTCCACCCTCGCACGCAGTATCGACGCTTCCTTCAAGCGCATCCAGTTCACCCCGGACCTCCTCCCCAGCGACATCACCGGCTACTCCATCTTCCACCAGGGCACCGGAAAATTCGAGTTCGTCCCCGGCCCGGTCTTCTCTAACATCGTCCTCGCCGACGAAATCAACCGCACCAGCCCCCGCATCCAGAGCGCCCTCTTCGAATGCATGAGCGAACAGCAGGTCACCGTCGACGGTGTCACCCGCCCACTCCTCTCCCCATTCATGGTCATCGCCACCCAGAACAATCTCTACGATACAGGCACCTTCCCCCTCCCGGAACCCCAACTCGACCGCTTCCTCCTCACCGTCACCATGGACCTCCCGGACCAGGAAACCCAGGCCAAACTCCTCCAGCTCCACGCACGCAAAGGCATCGCCCAACCCGACGAACCCCCCATCCTCCACGTCGACGAAATCACCGCCTGCCAGCAACTCTGCCTCGCCATCCCCGTCAACGACCGCATCTGCCGCTACATCACCTCCATCTGCGACGCCGCTCGCAAAACCGATGGCGGCCGCAGCGCACTCTCCGCTCGCGCCAGCATCTCCATCATGCGCGCCGCCCAGGCCGCCGCATGGCTCGAAAATGCCAAAGCCGTCTACCCGGACCACGTCAAGGCCGTCGCCGAAGCAGTCCTCTCCCACCGCCTCGTCCTCCGCGACTCCCGCCACGGCCAGTCCAGCGACGCCTCATCCTTCATCAGCAGCATCCTCGCCTCCGTTCCTGTCCCCTGACAAGGCGTCCACTCAGCGCCCACCACAGCCCCATGTCCCGCCAAGGCCGACGCCCCACGGTCTCCCGCCTCTCCAGCCGCGGAGGCATGCTCGCAGTCATCTCCTTCCTCGCCGTCCTCATCGGTGCCCTCATCCCGGACCCGGACATCGTCCGCGCCGGGCTCTTCGGCCTCTCCCTCATCCCCCTCTCATGGCCACTCGCAAAATGGAACCTCTCCAGTCTCTCCATCCAGCGCACCCTCCCTCCAGACTGCTTCGTCGGCCAGCTCTTCTCCACAGACCTCATCCTTTCTAACAACTCTCGCTTCCTCCCGCGCTTCTCCATCGAACTCGAAGACGGCATCGCCGGCCCCTCCGAAAAAGGTCTCTCCACTCCCTTCCTCAGCCAGGGTGCCTCCGTCCGCCGCACCATGGCCACCCGCATGCTCCGCCGCGGCACCCACCACCGCATCCGCTGCGCCTTCATCTCCGAATTCCCTCTCGGCATCTGGCGCTCCCGCAGAGAATTCAGAGACCACATCAACTTCACCGTCTTCCCACGCCCCGTCCTCTCCCGCTCCCTCGAAGACTCCGCTCACGCAGGCTTCGCCGACGCCGATAACGTCGAATCCAACCACCCGGACTGGTCCGGCGACCTCCACGGCATCCGACGCTTCCAGCCAGGCGACCGCCTCAAAATGATCCACTGGCCAGCCACCGGCCGCACCGGTGACCTCATGGTCCGCCTCTACGACCGCCCCCTCCCTCAGCACTTCTTCATCGCCTACCACAGCATCAGCTCCATCCTCACAGACGGCGATCGCGCCGACGCCTTCGAAGGCGCCATGGAACTCGTCTGCGGCCTCTTCCTCAACTGCAAAGCCAACGCCATCCCCTTCGACTTCGCCGCCTCCTTCAACGACTGGCGCACGCTCCGCGTCCGCGACGCCCAATCCATGGACGCCGCACTCCACCTCCTCGCCGCCGCACGCCGCACCGGCGAACGCGACCCCTCCGCTCTCATCCGCACCATCGCCGCCAGCGGCTACCACACCCGCATCTTCCTCCTCAGCGACGTCCCCGTCAGAGAATGGGAACCTCTCCTCCCTGACTTCCCCTGCGAAGTCACCTGCCTTAGCATCTTCGACCTCAGGATCCGCCGCCCAGGCCGCATCTTCCGCATGGTCAGCGCCTCCACGCCCGCCAGCCAGTCCCCCACCTGACCAGCCATGCGCCTCTCCCTCGCCGCCTTCCTCATCCTGCTCGCCGCCGAAGGTATCCTCGCTGGCCTCGCCTCCCGCAACTTCTTCCTCCTCACCGCTTCCCTCTCCGGCTTCCTCGTCTACACCGCCGCCGCACGCCGCTCGGAAGGCCTCGGCGAAACCGTCCGCGCCATCGCCGCTGGCCTCATCGCCATCGCCGCCCCATCCTTCTACCAGGGCTCCCCCTTCGCCCTCGTCATGTGCTTCCTCGCACTGGCACACCTCCTCGCCGCCACCCAGGCCGTCTGGGAACTCTCATGGGGCCAACTCGAACGCATCTCCCCTTCCATCAGGATGCGCTCCCTCGTCTTCACCATCGGCTTCTATGCAGCCCTGGCGCTCGCCGTCATGCTCCTGCGCACTTCCAACTCCCCTCTCCCTCCTCCCCTCTCCACCGCCGCCGCCGCCCTCACCTCCCTCCTCGCCGTCCAGACATGGGACTCCTCAAGGCTGCTCCGCCTCCGCCGCGCCCTGCCACCCAACGACTCAAGGAATCACCGCCGCCTCCCCGCATGGCTCTCCGGCCTCCTCCTCTACACCCTCCTCGCCGCTCTCTTCTCAACCTTCCTGCCGCTCGCCGCTGACACGCTCTGCCGCATCTCCCCTCGCTGGAACCCCTTCCCGGAACGCGTCTCCTCCCCCGACACCCCAGACCAATCCACCAGCAATTCCGATCAGATCGAACAACGCCAGGGCACCGAAGCATCCTCCGCCACCCAGCGCCACGCCCTCCCGGACCGCTCCGATATCCAATCCTCAAACCTCCCGCGTCTCTTCCTCAAACCCGCTAACCTGGACGCCCGCCGCCAACTCGCCTCCCAACCCACCATCTATGTCCGCAGCCACTCCATGGATGTCTTCGCAGACAATGCATGGACTCCCCTCGAAGGCCAAGGCTCATGGATCACCGACGCCGACGACGGCACCCCGGACGGCTGGATCACTCTCGAAACCGCAGGCCCCAACTCCATCCCCCACGAAATCTTCCTCGTCGACACCGACGGCTCCTCACTCCCAGCCCTCGCTAACGTCTCCGCCTACCAGACCGACCGCCTCCGCCTCTTCCCCTCAGGCACCGCTCAACTCCCAGCCTCCGGCAGCGTCCGCTACGGCGCCGTCTCCTCACCACAACTCTACGACATCCTCCTCGCCGACGACAAACCCCTCGCCCCAGCCACCCCCCCCTCAGAAGCTCACCTCGCTCCCCCGGATACCCTGGTCATCGACAGCCTCCTCCTCTCCGATCCCTCCCTCCGCAACGCCCCAGCCTCCCTCGAAGGCCGCATCGCCACCCTCCGCTCATGGCTCGCCGCCAATATCACCTACAGCACCAGAATGACAGGCCGCGAGGGCCTCTCTGGTCTCGATAACTTCCTCACCGGCGAACGCGCCGGCTACTGCGACTTCTTCGCCACCGCCGCCTGTCTCTTCCTCCGCGCCCAGGGCATCCCCTCACGCATCACCTACGGCTACGCCGGCAACTCCTTCGACCAGAAACGCGGGGTCTTCGTCTTCTCAGGCGCTCACGCCCACGCATGGACCGAAATCTTCCTCAAAGACCACGGCTGGACCATCTGCGACTTCACCCCACCCGCCAGCATCGGCAATCTCGGCAGCCCCTCCACCAAGGAAGACCAACCCGAATTCGACGAAGGTGCCTTCACCCCCCTCGCCCCGGACGCCGATAACACAGCCGCCCCCTCCGCCCCGCCCCCGGATACCAGCCCATGGGCCGACAAATTCATCGCCTTCTTCAAAAACGGGCAATGGCTAGACTCCCTCACCCGCGCCTTCCCCATCGCAGGCATCCTCGCCGCATCCTTAGTCGCATGGTCCCTCTGGAAACAACGCAAGAACAACAACGCCACCGCCTCCAGCAGCTTCGCCGACGACCTCAACCAACCCCTCTACCTCCGCGAACTCGTCAAAGTCGCCTCCCGCGCCGGTCAACCCCGACCCTCAGGCTCCACCGTCCGCGAATACTTCAAAGCCCTCCTCAACTCCGGCTTCCTCCCTAACACCCTTCTCCCCATCCTGGACTACCACTACGCCATCCGCTACGAGGACCAACCCTCAGACCCCTCCCTCGAAAAGCGCTTCCTCTCCTCCATCCGCTCCCTCGTCCAGTCCGCCTCCGCCCCCGCTCCCGCTCCCACCTCGTAATCTCCATGAATAACCGCGCGCTCCAAGACGCACTCCCACCATCGCGCGACGCCTCCCCCGACGATCTCCTCGGCCGCTTCCTCAGC
>CANHUG010000187.1 GCA_947462995.1 Verrucomicrobiales bacterium
CACCGCAATCTGCATCTTCGCGCGCACTTCATAGAGATCCCACCCGTTGATCAGATCCCACACAATGTCATACCCATCCGCACGGTACGCCAGGCAGTTCTTGTACACACTGCTCCGCGCCTGACTCGTCCCCATCGAGTACCCATTGTTCTCGATCACATAAATCACCGGCAGATCAAACAATCCCGCCAAGTTCAGCGATTCATGGTACGCGCCCTGATTCACCGCGCCATCGCCCATGAAGCACATGCAGGATCCCTTCAGTCCCTTGTACTTGACGTAATACGCAAGGCCAGCCCCTAGCGGCGACTGACCGCCCACAATCCCGTGGCCACCCCAGTAATTCTTGTCCGGCGCAAAGAAGTGCATCGACCCGCCCTTGCCCTTCGAACAACCAGTCGCTCGCCCGAACAATTCCGCCATGCACTCCTCCATGCTCATCCCCACCGACAGCGCATGCCCGTGGTTCCGGTAGGCCGTGATCATGTGATCGTGGGCTCCCATCAGCGACGCACACCCTACCGCAATCGATTCCTGTCCGTCGTAACGGTGCAGAAACCCGCCCATCTTGCCCGCATTGTAATGCTTCCCCGCCGTCTCCTCAAAGCGCCGGATGCGAATCATGTCTCGCAACAATCGGATCTTCGTTTCCGGGGACAGCGACTTGTTGATCTCCGCTTGGGCGAAGTCAGTCGGGTCAATGTGATGCTCGGGATCGGCTACGCTGGGCTTCATTGGTCGTACAGGTGGCGCGGGGTTAATGAGGGAAAAGTTCAGATGGAGCGGGCAGGACTCATGCCGGATGCCGCAACTGTCTGCGGGACCGACCGGCGGCACAGCGCCCAGAACATCACAGTAAATCCAACGTCACCCGCCAGCTGCCGGACTCCAAACACCCACGTCTGCGGCGCAAATTCCGGCAACCCAGTCGTCAGACACTGCCACCAGCCACCCAGAGTCGGCGCATACCCAACCCCCGAAAAGAAAGAAACCGTGTTGCTCAGCAGGTAGAACAACACGGTGGAGAAAAGAGTCGCCCCAAGAACCGGGACTACAGTGGCCTTCGCCTTGACGGCCGCCCCAAGCGCTACCGCCGCAGCACTCGCCGCAACCAACACCGCCAGATGCGCCGCCCCGAACCCATAACCATGGCTCAGATTGATCACAAAGTGAGGCACGACCGCCGCCGCCAGCGCCACCAACCACGCCGCACGCCGGGAAAGAAAACTGCCGCTGCAAACCGCCAGCGCCATCACCGGCGCATACCCCGCCACCGCCTTCAGCACCTCCCCACCAGCCACCCACGGCGCAATGCGGAGCAGGACTATGGACGCAATTAGCAGCAGAAGTGGAATCATCGGAAGCAAAACCAGTTGAAGGGGCGCACCGAAACCGATGCAGCGGTGATGCTACGTTTGCGGTTCGGTTTTGTCCACCCGGTTTCTGCACCGACACACAGACCACCCGCCGCCCTCAGCGCACACCGGAAAGCCCACTCAGCCGCAACGCCAGAAAGGCATGCCGCCCCGGCCCGCCACTGTCCGCCACAAAAATCAGACTCCGCGACCCGTCCGCCAGCACCGGCCCCGCACACATCCCCTCGTAATTCGTAAACCCACTCGGCAGATCCATCAGCAGGGTCTTCCCCGCCACCTTGATCGCCTCACCCGCCAGCGTCTCCATCGACCCAGTCTCCGTCGCTCCCGCTAAATCCGCCAGAAAAACCCGCGCATGCAGCCCGCCGGACCCGAAGCCCCGCTCCAGCACCAGCAGTTGCCCCCCCGGCAACAGACACAGATCCACCACCCCGTTGCCCGCCCCCTGAAATCGCATCCCCGCACGCTCGGTCCGCCACGCCACCTGCCGCAGCATCCGGCCTTCCTTCGAAATCTCCTGCAACCGCACCAAGGTGCCCTCCTTCGTCCCAGCCACCGGACCGTCCACCGCCAGCGCTTCCTCATTCGCCGTCCAGAACCGCCCAGCCGTACTCTCAAACGTCAGCGACTCCAGCGACAGGTTCCCCCGCGCCTGCCCGAACACCTCCGGCAACTTCAGCACCGGCCCCGCCTTCCCATCCGCCCGCCCGAAACCCTGAATCCCCGGGCCTCCCTCCGCACTCACATAAAATCGCCCCTCCCCCGCCACCCACGCAATCCCCTCACAGTCGCTCAGCCGCGTCGCCAACCGCACCGGCACACCCGCCGCCGCCTTCTCAAGCACCCCCGTCGGCCCGATCTTCAGCGTCAGCGGCACCACCACCGGCTCACGGTCGGACACCGCAGCAAACGAATCCCCGCCACACCACGTCACCCCACTCAGTCCCGCAATCTCCCCGCTCTTAACAAACACAGGCTTCCCGTCACCCGCCAGCTCCAGCTTCAATTCCCCAGCCTCACCGGTCCCGCAGCAAACCATCACACCCGCCACTATCACCACCACCACCAGTGTGGTCCGCCGAACAGATGGCGTCTTCTGAACGAGGGATTTTTTCGGAGTCCAAGGCGCGCGAAGGGCGCGAATCATGATTCGCAACCGACGAGCAACGCAGGAATCAGGAAACATGCTCTCCCACGAAATCAGAAGGCACCAACTGTGAGGCGGGCTGCACAAGCCCTCACAGTTTGTCAGGCTTGATCTCCTTGTGCTTGCCCCCGAACTTCCCGGAAAGCTTCCTCAGAAACTTCTCCCCGTCCCGCCCCTCCTCGGAATTCGAATAAATCGAAATCGTGTTCACCTGCAGCTTCGACGTCTTGCCCATCATCTTCTCGAACTTGTCGTAGATCAGCTTGACGATGTCATCCTTGTCCATCGCATCCTTCCCCGCAAACCTCGTCCCCGGTGCCCCGTCACTCAGCACAAACAGCGTGCTCGGCTTGCGCTCAAACGCCGCCACCATCGCCAAGTCAATCCGGCTCCCGCCCTCCGTTCCCGCCAACTCGCTGATGTCCTCCGTCAGAATCGCCGTGTACTCAATCCCCTGATTGTCCTTCCCCGCACGGCCATACTTCTCCGTCCGCGTCCGCCCGAAATCCGCACTGCTCCCCCCGTAATACCCCTCCATGAAGAGCGTCGCCTCGTTCTTCATCGCCTGCGTCGCTATCACACTCTTCGGTTTGAACAAATCCCCGTTCTGACCAAAACAGATGATGTTGAACTGCGCCGACGGCGGCAACCCGTCGATCACCTTCTTCAACTCCCGCCGCAACGCCGTAATCCCAGGCGCAGACAGGTTCGTCCGCATGCTCCCGGACGTATCAATGCAGAAAATAATGTTGTTCCCCGTCGATGTCAGCCCCAGAAAACTCGCCGTAAACCCTGGCTGATTCCCCGGCCCAAACCCGGCCCCCGTTCCCGTCCCGCGTCCCGTCCCCTTCCCACCCCCAAAGCCACCACCACTGCCCGGCGTCCCACTCATCATCCCGGACGTCACCGACAAGGTGCTCATGTCCGCCAGCGTCGAGGTCGTGTCCGGCAGCGCAATCGCCCCCGCCGCCTTCGCCGCAATCTTCATCGCCGGCGCACGGTTCACCATCATCTGCCGCTTCTTCTGGTTGATCTTCGTGTTCCCCTCCGTCCCGCCACCACCACCACTCAGAAAATCAATCTGCTCAGGCGGCCCCGCATTCGATGTCGTCCAGATGATCAGCAGCGCCGCTATCAGAAACAACGCGTGCACAATCAGACTGATCGTCAGTGACCCGCCACCCACCTTCCGCCAGTACGCCATGAACGGCCCTTCCGGCTTCCGCGGCGCTTCCTCCACTCCCTCTTCCCCTTCCTCACCAGGATTCACAGGCACCTTCGCCGTCTGCTTCGCCGGAACAGGCGGCGGCGGCGGCGGCGGAGCCACAGGCATCGGCGGCGGCGGCGTGAACGGCCGCGGCGTCATCGGCAAAGGATCACCGGACGGACCGGATCCGGAAGCAGGAGAATTGGAATTCATGAGTCGAACCGGAAAGGGGTTATTGTGTTTACCGGATGCTAACTCTCACGACGCCGCTCGCACCCGGTTTCCTGGGAACAGCCGCGGAAAAATCAAAGCTCCTCCGATACCGAAAACGTCACGTTCGCAATGCCCGCAAACTGCATCGCGTTCATCACGTCCACCACCCGCTCCCACGGGGTCTCAGGCTCAGCATTGATCGTCACAATGATCGGCGTCCCGCCCTCGGACTTCGCCTGCTGCGCCAACCGCTTGAAGTTCGCCTTCAATTCCCCCGGCGATACCGGCTCCTCATTGTGCGTGATCCCACCATCCAGCGCCACCGACACCTGCTCCTCCATCGGCGCGTCCGCCATGTCATCCGAAGGCTCAATCGACGGCAGCTTCATCTTCAACTCAGTCTCAACCTGGCGGTCACCAGCCTGAACCATGAAGAACAGCATGATCACGAAGACCACGTCAATCATCGGCGCAATCTGGAAGCCGACTTCCGCGTCCTGGTGTGTGTCACGATGGCGTTTCATAGTTCAATCTCGGTTGTTCGTCGCATACGCCACCGCAGCCGTGGACTGAGCCACCACCGCAATCGCCGCCTGCACTTCCTTCGCCGGGGTCGCTCGGTCCGCACGCACCAGCACTTCAAGCCTCGACCCACCCTTGCCGTCAGGCAGGGTGTCCGCAGCGCGCTTCAACTCCTCAGCTAGCGCATCCCGGTCCTCCCACTCCTTCCCGCCATACGTCATCAGCGCCTTCTGCTCGTTCTTGTTCCACCTCACATTCACCGTCCGCTGATTCTTGTCAGGCTTCCGCTCCTTCGCATCAGGCGCCACCGGCAGCTTGATCGAGGTGTCCAGCGCCTCAATCTGGGCCGTCGTGATGCTCATGAAGAAAATCAGAAGCACCAGAAGCACGTCGATCATGGGAGCCACCTGAAATTCAGGCTCCCCGCTTTCCATTGAACCGCCGCCGCCGCCCATGATGTTAGTAGGTTGAGTTGATGAAGTGTTGTGATTCCGTCACGCTCAGGCTTGCGCCGGAGCTTCCGCACCAGATCCCTCGACCCACGCCGGCGCATTCGCATACAGCTCCTGGTCTCCAACGTGCACGCCCTCCGCCAGATGATACGGGAACTTCCGGAACAGGTTCGCCACCTCGTTCTCAAGCTCGTGCAGCGACCCCTGCAGCCGATTGCGCAGGAAGTAGAAACCCATGAACGCAGGCACCGCAATCACCAGACCGGACGCCGTCGCCACAAGCACCTCACCAATCTTTTCGGAAAGACCAGACGTGTTCTGTGTCGCCCCGCCCTTACCCAGCTCGCCGAACGCCCCGATCATCCCGAACACCGTCCCAATCAGCCCCACCATCGGCGTACACACCCCGATAACCGAAAGATACGACAACCGCGTCGACTGACGCTGCTGCTCACGGCTGATCTCCGCCAGAATCGCTTCCTCAGTCGCTTCCTTCCCGTCACCCACATTCACCAGCCCCGCACGCACCACGTTGTTGAACGCACACGGCGTGTCCGCACAGCTCTGGTGCGCTCCCACATAATCACCCGCACGGAAGAAATTCCGCAGCTTCTCCACTTCCCCCTCAGGCATCAGACGCTTCTGTCCAGACCGCTGCACCCCGTCAATCACCAGCCACACCATCGCCACCGAAAACAGGAACAGCGGAATCATGATCGGACCGCCAAGCCGGATCATGTCCCAGAGAGACTTTTCAGAAAACCCGCCACCGCCACCTTCAGGTTCCGCCATCGCAAGCGAGGCGGCGAACAGTGAGAACAGAGTGGCGAGAGGAGCGGGACGCAGGAGGCGGTTGGCTTTCATGACAGATTGATTCTAGAAGTACTGGTTGAATTTTTTGGTAGGAATTTCAGAAACGGTTCGGCCGGATAATTCGGCTCAGCGATACTACTTTTCGGCGGCTTCGTCTGCCTTTTCTTTCTCGGCTGCTTTCGGATCACCCGCCGCAGGTGCCCCGATCACTTTCTCAAGGTCCTCTTTCTCCTTCTTCGCCGGAGCCTCCACCCACGTCCCCTTGTACCGCTCAAGGATCCGCGTCAATGCCGCCGTGGCATCGTCCAGTCGCCGCAACCGCATCAGACAACGCGCCGCACCGAACTCCGCAGCCGGCAGCAACGACGCCTGCGTCCCGAAAAACACCGGCACCTGCAGATAGGCATCCAGCGCCTCCTTGTACGCCTCCCGCTTGAACTGAATGTCGCCAATCAGATTGTACAGCCGCGCCAGCGTCCCCGAATTCTCCGTCCCAGCCAGCAGGGTGTTCGCCTTCTGCAACGCCGGACCCGTCATCCCCTTCTGAAACTGCTGCAGCGCCTCCATCATCCCCCAGCCCTTCTGATAATCACTCGAGAGGGGCATGTTGCGCAGCTCCGGGAACAGCTTGTCCGCCTCCGCATGGTTGTTCTTCCGGATGTGACACTCCAGCGCCAGCAGCGTCGCCGGCACATACCACGACCCCGGCTTGTCCTTCCAGTTCCGGTGAATCGCCCGGACCGCCTCCGCATTCTTCAGCGCTTCGTCATAACTCCCCTTCGCCAGCGCTTCCGCCCCATCCGCCAGCTCCGCAGGATACGGCCAGTCCACCCGCGCCACATTCGACGCCGGAATGCTCGCATACCCATCCTTCCCGTCCGCCTGACGGATCTTCTTCTGAATGTTCGAGCCGGATAACGTCACCTCCGACCACTCCACATCCGCTCCATTGGCGAAATAAAGCCGCTGCGCCTGCACCTCCTGCCCCGTCAGCAGCAAAATCCCCGCCGCCGCGGCTCCCAACTGACTCGAAATGGAAATCTTCATGGCTATCAGTCGGTCCGGTTAAAGTTTGCGGTAGTTTTCCTGAATCTTCTGGAAGTCGGCTTCACCCTTGATCCGCTCCATGATCTTCGGCGTCTCCACCGCTTCCTTGTACACATCCTTCGCGTCCGTGTACTTCTGCAGCGCCTCCTTCGTCTCCCCAGCCCTCAGATATCCGCGCGCCACCCACTTCGGAAACTTCAGGAACGATACATACAGCCGCTGGAAGTAGTTGTACGCGTCCGCATAAGCCTGCTGCGCAAACTTCACCTCTCCAAGCAGCCACGTCGCCTCAGCCTTCACATCCGGCGGGTACGTCTTGTCCCCCAGGATCTCCTTCAGCATCTTCTCCGGACTGTTCCCGGGATCCTTCTCCGCATCCCCAAACCGCTTCAATTCCACCAGCGCACGCGACTTACCCAGCAGCGCCTCGCCATACTTGGCCCCCGGAAATTCATCGGTCGCGATCGTGAACTTCGCCAGCGCCGTCTCGAAATCCTTGTCCTCCAGCGCCATCTGCCCCAACCCCACCGCTCCCCAGTCCACA
>CANHUG010000188.1 GCA_947462995.1 Verrucomicrobiales bacterium
ATGGTCGAGTTTTCTGCCGTCCTGTTTTGTCATCCGCACACAGTAGCACACCTTTCAAATGTAGTCCATCCCAAAGACTACTCAGTAAGGAACACGGGGACTGGATATTCTATGCGCTGAATCTCGATCAGGAAATTCAAAATTGGCATAGAGTCCGACACCTGTGTGCTCTCGTGAGGCAACTTCCAAGCTCTCAATCTGGGCAAGAAGTTCAGGATCAGGATTCTCTTTGGCTACGAAATCGAGAATGAATCTTTCGACTTTTGTGAGGTGCATATTCTTAGCCGAACAGTTTATTGTTTCACTATATCTGGTGGAATATCCAGCTGCAAACGGGGCGTTCGGCCGGGTGTCTTTTCCTTCCAACTGCTTGAAATTCAATGGATATGATCACCTCCTTCTCACAATATCCGAACCAACAGAATCGGCAAGAGCTTTCAACGATGCTTTGGATTTGCTAATGATCAAGGTGGTGTCGATGCCGAGCATGGCAAAATTTTGATTGACGTATCGCCGCACCTGCGGCACAAGCGCACTCCATGCGTGCATTCACAGTTCAAGGTGAGAGGCCAGCCGGAACTCTCGACGAGGTATTGACAAGAATGGAGGTACTCGGGGCGGTGGCCGACGAGTGTGTGGCGGTGCGGCGTGCCGTCGGGAGTCTTTTGAGGCGGGCGGAGCGGAGGCAACGATCGCCAGACCGGGCGGCAAACCCCCACCATCCTCACCCTCACACAAAAAACAGGGCCGCAGCACTTGCACAGCACTGCGGCCCCGCCCTGACATCAATCCTGCCTCACTTCACCGTCTCGAAACACGCCGCTTCCTTCGTCGAGCGCGCATAAATCTTCCCGTCCGCCAGCGTCGGCGTCGACCAGCACTTGCCATCCAGCACGTCCGCACGCGCCAGTTCCTTGTACCCGTCCGGCTCCGCCGCAATGATCACCAACTCGCCCTTGTCACTCAGCGCCAGCAATCGGTCGCCTGACAAAATCACGTTCCCTGGCCCGAACCCTTCCTTCGACCACAGCACTTTCCCCGTCCGGATGTCCACACACTTCACCGGACCACTCCCGTAGTTCTTGAACTGAAACATCCCGTACAGCTTCCCGTCCCGCACCACCGGCGTGCTCCAGTGATTCGCCACCTCATTCCCCTCCGTCCGCCACAGTTCCTCACTCGTCCACTCGCTCCCCTTCTTGGCAATCTTGTACGCACCGCCGCCAACACCGTACCCCGCGGAGCAATACACCACGTCCTCAAACACCACCGGCGACGCCGCCGTACTCACATTGAACTTGTACGCCTGACGCCACAGCACTTTCCCATCCCCAGGCGTCACCGCCACAAGACCTTCCTTCGTAAAGAAAATGATCTGCCTCGTCCCGTGAATCGTCGCCGCAATCGGCGTCGCATGCGTGATCGTATCGTCCTCCGACTTCCACTTCAAAGTGCCACGCTCCTTATCGAACGCCAGAAACGCCGCGCCCTTCCCGCCGCCACTCACAATCACCAATCCGCCCTCGATCAACGGCGAGGTCGCATTCTGCCATGAAATGTTCTTCCCACCGAAATCCTTCGCCACATCTTTCTGCCACACCACTTTCCCGGTCTTCGCGTCAAAACACGCCAAGTCCAGATTCGCCCCGTACGTGTACACTTTGCCGCCACTGATCGTCGGCGTGCTCCGCGGCCCGTCCCCGCCCTTGTTGTCACCCGTCCCGTCATCCCCACCACCCTGATACTTCGCCAGCTTCAGCGGCTTCGCCCACAGTTCCTTCCCGCTCGCCGCATCCATCACCACCACAAACTCCGTCGGCGTCCCCTCATCCTCCCGCGTCACCAATGTCGCCGCCACCCCGCCACTCACCGTCACCGAACTGAACCCGTTCGTCGCAGGCACTTTCCATACTTCCTTCGGCCCCTTCTCATCCCACGCCTTCCCCAACTCCGCCGCGGTCACACCATCACCCGCAGGCCCGCGATACGTCGGCCAATCCGTGCCGCCCCCCACTGCCTTGACCGGCAGCGCCGCCCCAGCCGCAGCCACCAGAGAAATCATCACTACCGACACTACAGGAATTCGTTGAAGGATCATGCCTCCACAAAACACCGGACCGCACCCGAACGTCAAGCCTCCTTCCCTCCCGACCCGCGGAACACTCCCCTCCCGCTCCACGCCACATGGTAAACCCATTGGAAAATCCCGCCCTCCCGCCGCGTATTACCCCACTCTCTTTCCCCGCCATGGCCCCATTCTCCTCCCGCTTCCTCGCCGCCGCAGCCTTCTTCTGCCTCGTCGCCGCCGCCTCCGCTCAAGCCCCCGCCCTCCCAGCGCTCCCGGAATCCGGCCCGCTCGCCTTCCGCGAAGGCGACACCGTCGTCATGCTCGGCGACACGTTCCTCGAACGTGATGGCAACTACGGCCACCTCGAAGCCGCCCTCACCGCCTCCTGCGCCGGCAAACACGTCCGCTTCCGCAACATGGGCTGGTCCGGCGACACGCCTCGCTGCGAAAGCCGTTCCTACTTCGGCCCGCCCCAGGAGGGCTTCGATCGCCTCAAAGTCCAACTCACAGAGATCAAACCCTCCGTCGTCATCCTCTGCTACGGCGCAGTCGACGCCTTCAACGCCCCCGCCGGTCTCCCCGACTTCCTCGCATCCTACCGCCGGCTCCTCGACATGATCAACGAGGTCTCCAAACCCTCCATCATCCTCATGGCCCCGCCAGCCACCGGCGATCACCCCGCCCTCGCTCAGCATCTCCCCAAACTCGAAGCCACTCGCGACGCCATCAAATCCCTCGCCGCAGAACGCCACGCCCGTTTCGCCGACACGCTCGCCGCGACCGTCCCAGTCAAAAAACAAACCGTCAACGGGGTCACCTTCACCGAAGCCGACTACGCCGCCATGACCCCATCCGTCATCGCCTCCCTCGGCCTCCCAGCCCCAGCCGCAGACGACACCCAGCGCCTCTCCGAACTCCGTAAGGCCGTCGTCGAAAAACAACGGCTTTTCTTCTACCGCTGGAGACCCCAGAACGAAATCTACCTCTTCGGCTCCCGCAAACACGAGCAAGGCAACAACGGGGTCGAAATCCCCATGTTCGACCCGCTCATCGCCAAACAGGAAGCCGTCATCGCAGCCATCGCCGCCAAAGCCAAAGGCGCCAACTGATCGCCGCTCTCCTCTCTCTTTTTCCTAACACCCCCACTTCCCTGTCCTTTCCCCCACCATGAAGCGGATCACCACTTCCCTCCTCGCCCTCACCGCCGTCGCTCAGGCCCAGCGCGATCTCAAGGAAATCCCCTCCGTCGACCCAGCCGTCGAACAGGCCACCTTCAAACTCTCCCCGGAACTCGAAGTCAATCTCTTCGCCCAGGACCCGCTCATCGCTAAACCCATCCAGATGGCATGGGACCAAAAAGGCCGTCTCTGGGTCGCCAGCTCCGCCATCTACCCGCACATCAAACCCGCTCAGGAACAGTCGGACAAAATCGTCATCCTCGAAGACACCGACCACGACGGCAAAGCCGACAAAAGCACCGTCTTCTACGAGGGCCTCCTCATCCCCACCGGCATCCTCCCAGCCGACGGCGGCGCCTACGTCGCCAACAGCACCGAACTCCTCTTCATGAAAGACACGGACGGCGACGGCCGCGCCGACTCCAAAGAGGTCATCATGAGCGGCTTCGGCACCGAAGATACGCACCACATCCTCCACAGCATCAAACGCGGTCACGACGGCTGTCTCTACTTCAATCAGTCCGTCTACATCCACACCCACTCCGAAACCCCCTTCGGCGTCCGCCGTCTCATGGGCTCCGGCATCTGGCAGTTCCGCACCGAAACCAAACGCGCGGAAGTCTTCGCCATGGGCCACGTCAACCCATGGGGCCACGTCTGGGATTCATGGGGCCAGAGCTTCGTCACCGACGGCGCTTACGGCGAGGGCATCAATTATTCCTTCCCGGGAGCCACGTTCATCTGTCTCCCTAACCAACTCCCCCGCATCCTCAAGGGCCTCAACCCCGGCCAGCCCAAGCACTGCGGTCTCGAAGTCATCAGTGGCCGCCACTTCCCAGCCGAATGGCAGGGCGATCTCATCACCTGCGACTTCCGCGGCCACCGCGTCAATCGCTTCAAGGTCTCCGACAACGCCTCCGGCTTCTCCTCCCAGCAACTCGGCGACGTCGTCACCAGCACCCACGGCTCGTTCCGCCCCATCGACCTCCAAATGGGCCCCGACGGCGCACTCTACATCGCCGACTGGTACAACCCTATCATCCAGCACGGCGAGGTCGACTTCCGCGACGAACGCCGCGACCACACCCACGGCCGCATCTGGAGGCTCACCGCCAAAGGCCGCGAACCTTCCCCGCGCATCGACTTCGCCGCCCAATCCATCACCGATCTCATCGCCCTCCTCAAGGCACCCGAACAATGGGTCCGTCTCAACGCCAAACAGGAACTCAAAAACCGCCCGCACGACGCCGTCATCGAAGCCCTCAAGGCCGCTTTCGCCTCCGCAGGCAATGACACCGCTTTTCTCCGCGAAATCACGTGGGCTGTCCAGACGGTCGCCGACTTCGACCTCAAATGGCCCTTCGACTCCAGTCTCGTCACCGCTCTCCTCAACAAGGACGCTAGCACTAAAGGGGTCGCCGCTCGTCTCCTCGGCTTCCTCCTCCGCGATGGCAAAGGCTCCCAAGCCTTCTCCCTGACCGCCCCCCTGGCCTCCGACCCGTCCCCGCGCGTCCGCCTCGAAGCCGTCAACGCCCTCCGCATGGCCGGCTCACCAGCCGCCGTCGAAGCCGCATGCCGCGCCCTCGACCTCCCCATGGACGAAAACATCGACTTCGCCCTCTGGCTCACCTGCCGCCAGCTCGCCGACACATGGCTCCCAGCCTTCCAGAAAGGCGAAATCACCTTCGGCGGCAACATCACTCACATCTCCTTCGCCCTCAAAGCCGCCGACCGTCCCCAGGCCGTCGGCGCTCTCCTCGCCCTCGTCGCTGAAGGCAAGGTCTCCGGCGACCGAGTCAAGGACGTCATCGCCCTCGTCGGCGCTCTCGGCTCCAAAGAGGACCTCCAGAAGCTCCTCGCCATGGCCGCTAAAGCCGAAATGCGCGCCCCCATCTTCAACGCCCTCGCCGTCGCCATGCGCCAGCGTAAAACCGCCGCCGATGGCGCTGACGCGTTTGTCAGGCCCGCCCTCGCCGACGCCGACCGCGTCACCGCTGACGCCGCCGCCAATCTCGCCGGCGCTTACCTCCTCCCAGCCCTCGAGGACCCGCTCCTCAATCTCGCGAAGAACGGCTCGCTCAACGCAATCCGCGCCCTCCAGGCCATGACCGGCAACCGCGCCTCCACGCTCCTCCTCTCCCTGGCCGATCAGTTGGATGCAGACCTCCGCACCGAAATCCTCGCCACCATCGCCGCCGCCGACCCCGCCGGTGCCGTCGCCCCGGTCCTCAAATGGCTCCCCAATGCCCCCGCCGAAGCCGGCACCCGCATCGTCGAGGCCTTCATCGCCCGCAAGGACGGCCCCGCCATCCTCGCCACCGCCCTCAAGGATCAGAAAATCCCCGCCGCCGTCGCCTCCGCCGGCATCCAGAAAGCCAGCTCCGCAGGCGGTGACACCAAGGCCCTCGTCGAAGCCCTAACCATCGCCGGCGGTCTCCAGCCAGTCATGGCTCTCTCACCAGACCAGCTCTCCGCCATGATGGCAGAAGTCAAAGCCTCCGGCGACCCCGCCCGCGGCGAACTCGTCTACCGCCGCGCCTCCCAGCAATGCCAGGTCTGCCACGCCATCGGCGCTGTCGGCGGCATCGTCGGCCCGGACCTCGTCTCCATCGGTGCCAGCGCCCCAGTCGACTACATCATCGAAAGTCTCCTCGAACCCTCCAAGAAGATCAAGGAAGGCTACGCCACCACCATGCTCAGCACCAAAGACGGCGGCATCCACAGCGGCTTCCTCGTCCGTCAGGACGATCGCGAGGTCATCCTCCGCGACGCCGCTGGCAATGTCGAATCCATCCCCGCTAACACAGTCGCCAAACAGGAGTCGATCCCCGTCTCCCTCATGCCCCCGGGCCTCACCGCCACGCTCCGCCGCGACGAATTCATCGATCTCGTCCGCTTCCTCTCCGAACTCGGTAAGGACGGTGCCTACAAGGTCCAGGAAGACGGCACCGCCCGCCGCTGGCGCTCCGCTCAACCTCTCCCTGACATGGGCCGCTGGCTCAGTCTCAAAGGCACCCGCGGCTTCGCCGACGCCGCCTCCGAACTCACATGGCTCCCGCTCTACTCCCACGTCGACGGTACCCTCCCCATCACCGATGCCGCCCCCTTCAAGGCCGGCGGCCGCACCCAGGCTGTCCTCCAGACAGAAATCGATGTCACCACCGCCGGTAAGGTCGGTCTCCGTCTCAACGACGCCACTGGTCTACAGGTCTTCGCAGGCAACGCCGCCGTCACCCCGGCCCCGGAACTCACCCTCGACCTCCCAGCAGGTCGCTCCACCATCACGGTCGTCGTCGACGCCGCCGCCCGCAATGCCCCGCTCAAACTCTCCACGTTCCGCCCCGAAGGCTCCCCAGCCGCCGTCCGCCCAGTCGGCGGCAACTGACTCCTAACAACCCCACAAGGACCATGAACCCTCTCGACGTCTCCCGCCGCCACTTCCTCAAGGACTGCGGCGTCGGTCTCGGCAAGATGGCGCTCGCCGGTCTCCTCACCGATTCCCTGACCAGCCGCGCCGCCGCCGTCACTCCGCGCACCCCCCACTTCCAGGGCAAAGCCAAACGCGTCATCCACCTGTTCATGGCCGGCGCTCCCAGCCAGCTCGAACTCTTCGACCACAAACCTGCCCTCGCCAAACTCGAAGGCAAACCGCTCCCGCCCTCCGTCATCGGAGGCCAACGCTACGCCTTCATCAGACCAGACGCCGCCGTCCTCGGCCCTCAATTCAAGTTCGCACGCCACGGCCAGTCCGGGCTCGAACTCGGCGAAACCCTCCCGCACCTCGCCGGCATCGCCGACGACATCTGTCTCATCAAATCCTGCACCACAGACCAGTTCAACCACGCCCCCGCTCAGACCTTCTTCCAGACCGGCTTCTCCCAGCCGGGCCGCCCCTCCATGGGCAGCTGGGCCCTCTACGGTCTCGGCGCTGAATCACAAAACCTCCCCGCCTTCGTCGTCATGAGCACCGGCGCTGGCATCAGCGGCGGCACCGCCCTCTGGAACAGCGGCTTCCTCCCCACCACCTACAACGGGGTCCGCTTCCGCAAC
>CANHUG010000189.1 GCA_947462995.1 Verrucomicrobiales bacterium
CGGTCTCCACCAATAACGGCGAAGCCCCCGGCCTCGTCATGTTCGGCGAACCATGGCGCGGCGACCCCTACGGCAGCGGGCTCATCTTCGAAGGCAATATCGGCGCTGCCCTCCAGATCACCGACCCCTTCCCTCTCCTCGCCGGTGCCCAGGCCGCCGGCGCCTTCTTCTCCACCCGCGCCAACTGCGTCCAGGGCTTCTCCATCCCCGGTACCGCCAACCTCAACGCCGACCCGCTCCTCGTCAGCGTCACCGGCGTCGATTCCTCCAACTTCCGCACCCTCCTCGCCCTCCAGCCCTCCAGTCCCTGCCACTCCACCGGCCCTAACGGGCTCGACATGGGCGCAGATGTCCCCTCAGGCGCTTCCATCTCCGGCGAACCTCCCACCCTCACAAATCTCCGCGACGCCTCCCTCCGCGTCGCCGGCCCCGGCATCTGGGCCTACCGCTGGCGTCTCAACGGCGGGCCCTGGAGCCCCGAAATCTCCCTCGTCCCCGCCGCCATCTGGAACGGCGCCACCTTCACCAACTCCATGTTCGACAACGCCCCGCCCATCACGCTCTCAGACCTCCCCGACGGCACCCACTCGGTCGAGGTCCTCGGCCGCAACTCCGCCGGCGATTGGCAGGAAGCCCCCACCGTCTCCCGCTCATGGACCATCTCATCCACCCCTCCAGACTCCGACTCCGACGGCATGCCCGATGCATGGGAACTCACCCATAACCTCGACCCCGCTTCCGCCTCCGACGCCCCGCTCGACCCCGATGGCGACGGGCTCTCCAATCTCAGCGAGTTCATCGCCGGCACCAGTCCGCGCGACGCCGCCAGCACGCTCGCCCTGACTGGATCCTCCCTCCCCGACTCCTCCATCCGGCTCTCCTTCGACGCCGTCGCCGGAAAATCCTACCGGATCGACTCCGCACCATCCCCCACCGGCCCATGGTCGGAACTCACCCGACTCTCCCCAGCCGAATCCGGCCCCGCCTCGCACGACTCCACCATCACCCCTCCCAACCGCTTCTTCCGCCTCACAACTCCAGCCTCCAACTGATCCCCCGCTCACTCCCTCGCCAGCGGCAGCTCCACCACCACACAAAGCCCGCGCGGCAACGCCTTCCGCGCACTCACCGTCCCGCCGCACGCCGCCAGACACGATTTCACAATCGCCAGCCCCAATCCCGCCCCGCCCGTCGCCCGATCCCTCGACAGATCCGCCCGGTAAAACGGATCAAACAACCGCGGCAGTTCCTCGTCGCTCACCCCCGGACCATCGTCGCTGAACAATAGCCGCACGGTTCCATCCGTCAGCTCGGAAACAATCGTCAGCACCGCCTCGTCGCCCGCATGCCGCCGCACGTTCCTCACCACATTCCCCACCGCCCTTCCTAGCAACCCTGGATCCGCCAGCACCGCCAGCCCGGGCAGCAGCTGCAACCGGTACCGTTCCTCCGGAAAATGCTCCCTGTGCAGCACGCCCTCAATCAGCGGCCCCACCGGACACGCCACCCGCGCCACCGTCTGCGGAGCCAGCCCAGCCCGCGAAAACGCCAGCAGTTCCGCCACCAGCCCGGACATCGCCTCCACTTCCTCCGTCAGATCCGCCACCCGCGGCGCAAGGCTCTCCGGAGCCCGCTGCTCCAGCGACCCCGCCGCCATCTGCATCCGCGCCAGCGGGGTGCACAACTCATGCGCAATGTCCCCAAGAAACCGCCGCTGCCCCGCCACATATCCCTCCAGTCTCGTCCCCAGCGCATTGATCGATTCCCCTAACGCCCCAATCTCGTCCGGCGAATGCACCGGAACCTGAGGCCCGAAATCCCCAGCCGCCATCCGCGCCGTCGCCACCTGCATCGTCCGCAGCCCGCGCGTCATCCGCCGCACAAACGGCAGCCAACCCAACGCCGTCAGCACCACAATCCCCCCCAATCCCCACAGCCACGGCCCGACATCAGGCACCAATCCCGCCACCGTCAGCGACGCCGCATAAACCACCAGCACCACCGGGCTCTCCGACGCCTCCAGCGGCACCCTCACAATAAACCACGTCCCCGCCGACATCCCCGTCCGCACGCTCTGCACCGGAAATCTCCCATGCGGCCGTCCCGGCCCACCACGACGTCTCATCCCCTCTTCCTCCCTCGGCCCGAACCTCCCACGCCCGCCCTCGTCCCGCGGCGGCCGCGCCCCATCCTCCTCCGGCGGCCTCCACCCATCCTCACCCTCCGGCGGCCCCTCCCGCAGCGGCGGCCGTCTCATCCGCAACTGCTCCCGCACTTCCACCGGCAATTCCCGTCTCGTCCCCGCCCGATACTGCCCACTAACCTCATACAACGCCAACTCCATGTTCCTCTCTTTCCCATGCCGCTCCATTACTCCACCCCACGTCTCCTCCGGCCCGTCCTCCAGCTCCATCACCACCAGCTGCCCTAACGTCTGCAATTGTGGATCCGCCATCCCCGTCACAATCCGCTCACCCCCGATCTGCGAATGCAGAAACGCCCACAACACGCCAGCCACTACCGCGAGGTTCAGAAAAAACCACACCAGCACCTGCAGATACAGCGGAAATCGCACGCGTTTCATGTCAGGATACACTGTCCGTCAGCATGTAACCCGCCCCCCTCAGGGTCCGGATGAACTTCGGATGCTTCGGATCATCCCCCAGCTTCTTCCTCAACGCCGAAATATGCACGTCGATCGATCGGTCAAACACTTCATAATGCCGGTCCCGAATCTCCTCCAGCAACCGGTCCCGCGTCCGCACCCGACCCCGCGCCCGGGCCAGCGACACCAGCAGGTCAAACTCCACCGGCGTCAGCACCAAGGGCCTGTCCCCCAGCACCGCCGTCCGATTGTCAGGACACAACCGCAACTCCCCAGCCACTATCTCCTCCATCGGCGGCAACCCGCCCTTCCCACCTGCCGGCACACGCCGCGTCACCGCCCGCAACCGCGCCAGCAGCTCCCGCGACGAAAAGGTCTTCGGCAGATAATCGTCCGCCCCCAGCTCCAACCCCACAATCCGGTCCGCCTCATCCCCCCTCGCCGTAAACATCAGCACCGGCACCGCCGTCGCCGCCCGAATCCTCCGCAACACCTCCAGCCCATCCATCCCCGGCAGCATGAAATCCAGAATCACCGCATGCCACTCCTGCTCCACCGCCGCCGCCGCCCCCTCCGGCCCGCGATGCACCGCCGTCACCACATAACCCAGCGGCTCCAGATAATCCGCAATCAACCGGCACAGCTTGTGATCATCATCAATCACCAGCACCGGCAGACCTTTGTCTCGTTCCAAATCTGTCATCTCACCCACACTCTCAACCCACTTTCCCCATCCCGCCCGCAGTTTTACACAAGCTTCACAATCTCCCCATCTTCACCAGGCACACTTTCCCTGTCCGCTTCCTCTCCTCCCCGGAAGCCCCCCATGTCAGTCACCTCCAAACCCCCGACGACACCCATCCAACCATGAAAACAAGGATCCTCTCCACCCTCATCCTCGCCGCCTCCCTCGGCCTCACCTCCGCTCAGGACGCCCCCACGGCCCCACCACAACCCGGCACCCCGCCTCCCCCAGGCCAGGGCGGCCCTCCCAACGGCGGCCAGCGCCGCATGATGCCGCTCCCATTCATGGAAGCCCTCGACAAGGACAAGGACGGCAAACTCTCCAAAGAAGAAATCGATAACGCCGCCGCCGCCCTCAAAACCCTCGACAAAAACAACGACGGCGAACTCACCATGGACGAACTCATGCCCCGCATGCAGCGCCCAACCGGCGGCGGCCAACCAGGTGGCCAACCAGGCCAACCCGGCGGCGGCCGCGGCACCGGTCGCGGTAACGGCGGCAACGGCCAAGGCGGCCCCGGCGGCAACGGCGGCCCCCGCCGCCCCCAAGGCCCACCCCCATCCGACGCCCCCACCCCTCCCCCACCAGCACCCGCCGGCGGCCAGTAATCCCTCTCTCCGAAGCGGCAGCCACCGTAGCAAGGCCGTCCCCGCCTTGTCTCCGCCCCAGCTTCCCATCCCACCCTTCACCCGACAGCAACCCCGGTGTGCGCCCGGCGCCGCCGGGGTTTTCTGCACCCACCCCTCTCCCCCCGCCCCCCACCGCCAAAGCACGTCCCCAGCGTCAACAAGCGCTAGCGAGTTAGCGGCTCCCCCACCCCGACACCCCCATCCCCTGACCCAATCCTCACCTCCCCCGCCCCGTGTCCCAACGGGACACCGCATACCAGCCCAGAGCATCGCTCTGGGTACCCCAACACCCCCACCTCCGCGTTCTGAAGGAACGCCGCATACCAGCCCAGTGCATCGCTCTGGGCAGCTCCCTCACAAGAATCCGTCGCGTCCATAACGTCAATGAGGTCAATGCGGTCAATGCGGTCAATGCGGTCAATAAGGTCCATCCCGTCCATCCCGTCCATCCCGTCCACCCGTGTTCCAAAACCCCTCACGCCTTCCCATCCCCTGACCCAATCCTCACCTCCCCCGCCCCGTGTCCCAACGGGACACCGCATACCAGCCCAGAGCATCGCTCTGGGTACCCAAACACCCCCACCTCCGCGTTCTGAAGGAACGCCGCATACCAGCCCAGAGCATCGCTCTGGGCACCCCGTCCCCTCCGCTCCACCCGCCTCAGCAACGCCCGAAAACCATCGGAAATCCTCGCCAACCCGTTTGGCCCCAATATGACGACCCCCACTCCATCATATCCATTGAAATTCAGGCACTTGCAAAGCTCCAATCCCCGCCGGCACGCCCCGGTTGCAAATGGATATTCCACCGGATATGGTGAAATAATCAAGTGTTAGCCAAAGAAAATGCCCTCAGCTCAGGACACCATCAAGGCGATGATCACATCATTGCATCAGAGACATCTCAAGGTCCTTGGATTTCGCAAGACCGGGAATACGTGGATTCGTTCATCTGCTTGGCCGCAGGTCATCAATGTTCAGTTGTCTCAGTGGAATTCAGCTGACGAGGCGAAGATCACTATGAACCTCGGCATTTCTATTGAAGATTTGCACAAGGCTGCGGAAGGCTTGCCGCTGAAGGGAACGCTCAAGGAATATGACTGCGACATCCGCTCCAGAATTGGTCAGTTGCATGCAGACAAGCTGGACAAGTGGTGGACGGTCACTCCAGCTACGGATGCGGATGATCTTGCCGACGATTTGTTCTCGAACATTGCGACCTACGGATTGCCTTGGTTTGATCGGTTGACCACCTATTCGGCAGTCGCAGAAGAATTTGTGGTTCGGAAGCAACGGTTCATGGCTGCGCTGGCCTACCTATTCGATGAGAATCGAACAGAAGCTGAGAGATGGATGACTGAGGCTTTGACCAGTGCGAATTCGTTGGCATTGCCGAAGCTTGAGCGTATCGCACGAACTCACTCATTAAAAATACCTGGCTAACAAGACGCTCCATCCAACGGCGGGTAACGCTCCTGTTTGAATTCGGGCTTCCCTCCCCGCCGTGGATGAGCTAGACGTTCGGCCAACTGACATCGCCATCGTGAAGCCTGCGATCTCCATCCTTCTCGTTCTTGCCGTTATTGCCGTCGTGATTTTGGTCCGCAGGCAGCCCAGAAAAAATGAGTGGACGTGCAGCGTCTGCGGTCAAGTGCACTCAGGCTTACCAACCGCAATAGGGGGCCAGGCCCCGTGGCGGGATTATGTTCCGGAAGCGGAGTTTGAGCAACGAGTGAAGCTTACGGCAGACACTTGCGTGATAGACGGCAAGGATTTTATGGTGCGAGGACACATTGAGCTGCCAATCCACGGCCACCAGGAACCTCTTGCAATCTCAGTCTGGACCTCGCTGAGCGAGAAGAGCTACAACCACATGATGGAGCATTGGACTGACCCGAACCGTGAGATGAGTCCCCCGTACTTTGGATGGCTTCTTGTCAGATTGGGAGGTTACCCTGACACCATGCACCTGAAGGTGCAGGTTCATAGCCGAGCACCGGGGGTTGTCCCTTGGATTGAGCTTGAGCCTACCGATCACCCAATGGCGGTTGAGCAGAAGTCCGGCATTTCCGTTGACCGATGGCGGGAACTTGTCGGCCAGTTGACTGGAGACGGATCATGACACTCGAAACAGCCAAGGCGAACAAACCAAATGCAGGCACTGGCTCGAATGACATCTGGCGTGTCAGCAACGCCTCCCGCTCGCCGTCGCCTGATCCGAAGCGTCCCCCCACGAACTGAAATCCCATGTCCGGCGCCTACAAGATTAGCCCAATGCCTCACATTCTGGACATTCGATGTCCGAAGTGCGGCGGCGACGCCCGTTTCGAGTTTGGCGAGGTCGTGAAGATTAAACGTCGGGCTGATGTCCCTTTCTTCCGCGACTCTCACTTGTTCGAGTACATGCAGGTCACAGATTCATGCGGCCACCGTTGGCATGCGGCCATCTATTATGCAGCGCTCCACGGAGGTTCCACCAAGGCCATCAGAGGGCTTCCAGAGGGTTATCAGCCTGGCGACTGGGATCATTCTAAATATCTTCGCTGGGGCTACACCGTCATCGGAGCGTACGCTTGTCGTTCCTGCCACGATGTGCGGCGTCACGACTTGTCTTGGCCCACAGATGCCTTCTTCCAGATTGACTATCGCGGCGAAACCCTCTGGGCTTTCCACCGCGAGTCTGCCATAGCTCTTCAGAACTACATCGCGGCCACTCACCGAGACGCTGATTCCTCTCCCTGGAGTCGTATGTTGTTGCATGTTCCCACCCACTTTCTGGCAGCATCCGCACGAGACGCAGTCGTAACCAGACTCCAACGCTTGCTTGGAAGCGAACGCTCGTCACCAAAGTCCGGCATAGCCAAGCGATGACACACACACAGCAACCAAGGCCGAATCAACAACTAGGTGGCAGGATTGCGCCGACCACCCCTCCCACACCACCCGGCGTGCCGACTTGACTGCGCATCGCTTGCCCTTCGCGCACCCTGTCTGCTGTCTGTCTCCCGCCGACCCGGCCACACCAGGCAGCCCAGAGCACCGCTCTGGGCACCCCACCGCCCCCACCTCAGCGTTCTGAAGGAACGCCCCATACCATCCCAAAGCCACGCTCCGGGCAGCTCCCTCATAAAAATCCACTAGCGTCAATAAGGTCAATAAGGTCCATTCCCGTCCATCCCGTTTTCCGAAACCCGTCACGCCATCCCATCCCATCCCCTGACCCAATCCTCACCTCCCCCGCTCCGTGTCCCAACGGGACACCGAATACCAGCCCAGAGCATCGCTCTGGGTACCCCGTCCCC
>CANHUG010000190.1 GCA_947462995.1 Verrucomicrobiales bacterium
CACCTCCCGATGCACCGCCGCCGGATCCACCTCACCCGCCGCAATCCCCGGTGCCACCCGCATCCGCCACACCACTTCATCCGCCATCCAGTTCCCCACCCCCGGAAACATCACCTGCTCCAGCAGCAATGCCTTCAGCGGCGTCCCCCGCCTCCGGCCCAGAAACTCTGCCACCCGCGCCACCGTGAAACCCTTCGACAACACCTCCGGCGGCAACCCCAGCCACCACTCCGGCAACGGCTCCCCATCATCCCATCCCACCCGACCAAACATCCGCGGATCCCGGAACACCAGCGCCGCATCCGCCGTCACCAGCACCAGATGATCATGCTTCCCTCCCTCAAAATCCGGTCGCTCCGCCCGCAACTCCCCCGTCATCCCAAGATGCACACTCAACCACCCACCTCCCCCAAACCCGAACAACAACTGCTTCCCGTGCCGTCTCACCCCAGCCAGCGCCCGTCCCTCCATCCCCGCAACCAACCGCCCAGCCTCCACCCCGCGAAACACCCGCGCCCCACCATGCACCCGCACCGCCGTCACCCGACGACCCAGCCCCGCATCCCATTCACGGGAATACCACTCCACTTCAGCAAGCTCAGGCATATCCCTCCCTCTACGCCTCCCATCCCATCCCCAAACACACAAAAAAGGCGGGCAGGTTTAACCTGCCCGCCCCGGAAATTCTCGGAAGCACATCCGAATGGTTCATCAGCGGCAGCCTTCGCTACCCGTCAATCCACATTAGGACTTATAACGCAAACGCTTCTTGTGGCGGTTAGCCCGCATGCGTTTCTTGCGCTTGTGCTTGTTGATCTTCGTTTTCCGTCTCTTTTTGAGAGAGCCCATGGCGGCAAATGTGTTTCTGGTGAATAATCGACACCGTCCGCCCGGAAGGGGCGGCGGAGGGAATCGGACACTAATGGGCCGATCTCCTTTTGCAAACGAAATTCGCACCCCTCTCGCTCTCCCCTCAAAACGCCAGATGCCCCAGCGCCAGCAACCCGTAATACGTGTACTCCACGTCCAGCGCATCATCCGTCCAGTTGCCGTGAAACCCCCCATCCGCTGACCACAGGCTGTCCGTAAAGTCCAGCAGCGCATCCCGGTCCGCCGCAAACGAACACTGCAACCCGTCCAGCGCGTGCAGCGCCACCGCCGTCGACAGCAGATCCGGAATCGGAGCCTCCGCAAACGCCTTGAAACCTCCCCCGGGATGCCGCTGCGCCAGCAGCCACGCCCCCAGTTCCACAGGCGGGGTCCGCCTCAGCAACCGATGCAGCGACACCGCCGCCGCCGTCGCCGTCGTCGTCCCGAACGGCAACCCCGGCTCATTCGCATACCCGCCATCCACCGCCTTCAGCGACTCCAGACACCCCGCAATCGCCTCCGCCCCAGCCGGCACCAATCCCAAATCCCCCAGCGCCGCCCATCCCAGCAGGCACCCGTACGCCGTACACCGCCCCGACCCCGCCCGCTGATGAAACCCTCCATCCGGCGTCCGCCACGCCTCCAGTCGCGCCGCCATCCCTTCCTTCACCCCCGCCTCCGGCCGAAACACCGCCGGCAACGCCGCCCAGCATCGCGCCAGACAGCACAAATGCACAAAATCCAATCCCTCCCCGTCTCCATGCCCCCGCAACCACTCCGCCAGCACCGCATGATCCTCCTCGACCCTCAGCGCCAGCAACCCCTCCACCCCGAACACCGTGTAGTACAAATCCGGTCGTCCCTCCCGATCCGGCCACGCCCCCTCCTTCGTCCGCGTCCGTCTCAAAAACGCCGTCACCAACTCCGCCGCCGACCCCAGCACCCCCGGAGCCAATCGCGCCACCTGCAGCATCTCCAGCCGGAAACTCATCGCATGCTCCTCAGTTTAACCATCCAGTGCTGACACACCGTGCTCAGCCTCTCAAACTCCCGCACCGCTCCCTCCTGAAAATGCGGCGACTCATGCCCGTGCTCGAAATACACCACCCACGCGAACGTCGCGGCGCAGAAAAGCACAGTCCAGATCAACCAGCGGGTCAGAGGCATGCAGGGGGGTTACTCCCAAAGCTCAGCACACTCCAGCCACCGCGTCCAGCGCTTTGCCTCCACCTCTCAACCCATCCCGCCTCAACCCATCCCGCCCAACCCCGCCACCATCGGCTCCGGATGCCCATGCCGCCCATCCTCCGGCACAAACAACCCAGGCATCCGCTCCGCCCATCCCTCGTTCGCCGCAGGCGTGAACTGCGGCGAATTCAACTCCACCCCGTTCACCGTCGGCACATGCTGCGCCAGCAGACACGAATGCACCGCCGCCACCCCCGGATTCGTCAGATCCTGCACCGCCAGCCGCAACCCCCACACATGCGCCCACGCAGCGGCCACCAGATTGAAACTATGCCCTTTGCACGTCTTCAGACAAATCCCGCTCCACCCCTGCTCCGCAATCACCGGCAGCACCGACGGCTCCATCAGCCCTTCATCCACTAACACCGGCTTCCGCCGCCCGATCTCCCCCCACTCGAACGCATGCTGCCGGATGTCCCGCCCCGTCGGCTGCTCCAGATACTCCAGCGCCGCATACGCCTCCCCATCCATCGCCTCCAGCACATCAAGATACGCCCCCACCGACGCACTGTCAGGATTCCCCTCGTTGCTGTCCGCACTCAACCTCGGAAACGCCACCCCCAGCGCCCGAGCCGCCGCAAAAACCTCCACCGTCCGCCGCGCATCCGCCTCCGGATCCTTCCCGTGCGTCTTCAGCTTGAACGCCCGGAACCCTCTCCCCACCACAAACTTCCGGAAATCCTCCTCCAGCGGATCCGTCCCGCTCACCACATACCACCCATCCACCCGCGCCACCGGCTTCGCCAGCAGCATCCGCCAGATCATCGCTAACTGTTCCACCCCGGCCGCCTCATCATCCTCCATCCCCGGCTCGTAAAGCCGGAACGCCGACCGCCCCACCGCACGCCCCGCCGCATCGTGCACCGCCGCATCAAACGGACTCAGACACACCGACCCCGCCAGAAACGGCACGTCCCCGCGACACTCCGCATTCCTCTCCAGCATCGCCATCCCGTGCGACAACGGATGCCGCGCCCCACCCATCCCCGGCAACTCCGCCGCCAACCGCTCGCAGTACGCCCGCATCGCCGCATCCCGCTCGCCATGACTCAACCCCGCATCAGGCCACGCCCACAAATCACTCAGATAAATACACCCCCTACCCTCCGCCTCCACGTCCCCAACCCTAACCCGCACCGTCACCGTCGCCTCCGTAATCTCCGTAATCGTCCCGCTGCTCAACTGCAGGGGCTTCGCAAACGGCTGCTCCCGGAAAACAACCTCTGATGTTAGTATCGTGCAGTTCATGAAAGCCATTCGTCAAGATGCTCCGCCACAAAAACATCGTCCGTCAGCCACGGATACGACGCCATCACCCGGTCCAGTTCCTCACTCTGCCCACGCGACAGCACTTCCTCTTCATCCAGACACCGCACCGACGGCACCAGTCCCTGCCGCCTCAACACCTCCAGAATCCCCGGGATGCACCCGCGAAACCCGTTCGCCGCATCAAACACCGCCGCATTCGCATCCGTCAGCGCCGCATTCTTCATCAGCCATTCCGCCACATACGCCCCCTCCCCGCGCACCTCCCGAATCTCCTCAAACATTTCCACCGCCCGCCGCGTCCACACACCCCACTGCCCTAACAACCCACCCGCAATCCGCCGCCCCCCGGGCCACGGTGTCAGCAGGTCCCCGATGATGTTATCGTCATTCCCCGTGTACAGCCCCACATCCTCCCGACCCGACTCCGTCACCGCCCGCACCACGTCCATCGTCTGATACCGGTTGAACGGCGCAATCTTGATCCCCGCCACCCCCGAAATCTCCACCATCTCACGCCAGAACCCCGCAGAAAACACCCGCCCGCCCACCGCCGTCTGCAGATAAAACCCAATCACCGGCCGCACCTCCGCCACCGCCCTCACATGCGCCAGAAACGCACCCTCACTCTCCCCTCCCCACCCACCCGGACTCAGTAGCACCGCATCGTACCCCAACCCAGCCGCCACCTCCGCCTCCCTCACCGCCTGCACCGTCCCCCCGCACGCCCCCGCAATCCTAACCATCCCCACGCCCGCCGCCGCCATCGTCTCCGCCGCCAGCGCCAGCACCGGCTCAAACAACCCATACCGCGCATCCCGAATCGCAAACTGCGTCGAATGCACCCCCACCGCCAGCCCCCCAGCCCCCGCCGCCGCATAATACCTCACCAGCGCCCGCTCATGCCGCTCCGACCACCGCCCGTCCTCCCCCAACGCCAGCGGCAACGCCGGAATCACCTGCCCTCTCAAAAATCGCTCGCGCCAGTCGTCACTCATCACCACCCCAATCCCCCATCTCCCCCTCCCGCGCAATCCCCGCCTCTCCCGCACCCGCGCCCCCACCGAACCAGCCCCTCTCCGAACAAGCAGCCGCAGGCTCTGGACTGCTGTGAGCCATCACAGCTCTCTCTGCGCACGGAGTGCGCCTGCAAGCCCCCCTCCGTTCACGCCCCCCTCCGAACCAGCAGCCGCAGGCCCTGGACTGCTGTGAGCCATCACAGCTCTCCCTGCGCACCGAGTGCGCCTGCAAGCCCCCCTCCGAACAAGCCCGGGATCGCGAGGCTCCGTACTCGCGCCACCCAACACGCCTCGTCCCCTCCGAACCAGCAGCCGCAGGCCCTGGACTGCTGTGAGCCATCACAGCTCTCTCTGCGCACCGAGTGCGCCTGCCAGCCCCCCTCCGAACAAGCCCGGGATCGCAAGGCTCAGTACTCGCGCCACCCAACACGCCTCGTCCCCTCCGAACCAGCAGCCGCAGGCCCTGAACCGCGAAGAGGCCTGTCTCATACCGCGAAGAGGCCTGTCTCATTATTCCCTCCCCGCGCACGGAGTGCGCCTGCCAGCCCCTCTCACCGTTAAGGAACCCCGAAGAGGTCTGTCTCCTTATCCAGGAACCCGACCCCGAAGAAAAGGCTCCAAGAGGTCTGTGTCTTTATTTGCGCAAACCCCTCACCGACAGCGGCTACCCTCCCTGCTTCGACGGTGACGGCATCACCGTCTCCCTCGCCGATCACCCCAGCGGTGCCGAAATCCGCACGGAACCCTACCCCGGTTTCCCTAACCCCGAAGAGGTCTGTCTCATTGTCGCCCTCCCGAACCGCGCAGTTCTCCTCCATGACACCGTCCCTGGCATCAGCGCCATCATCAAAACCATCTTCCCGCAGCGCTTCATGCAAGTACCCGATCTCGCGTCCCACCCCTAAGCGGAGCCCCGGTCATGGCCAGCCACCCCCGCGCCAGCGCCGCCCTCGTCCTCGCGGCCTCCGCGCAGAAGGCGAAACCGTATTCAACCGGCTCCACCACATCAACCGCGGCTACGAACACTCCGACGCAAAAAATCGGACAACGCCCATCGGGCCACGGATTCCCGTCGTGCCGCCGCAGGCACGAATCACCCCTCACTGCCGGGAAGCACCACAAAGGCACAGAACTCACCCCTGCCAGTACGCGCCTCATTCGGCATGGGGACCGGCACCGGACGACCGTCAAAGCGACCAGTGACCACCGGCTTCCCATAGAAGTCCAATGCACTCACAATAGTGAATGCTTGCCCGGACTTGAGCAACCGGCTGAGATCCACCTCGACATGGGCCTTCCGTGCCCAGTTGAAGATCGCAAGGTTTCCACGACCCGGCACATACTGGCTGGGGCGAACCATGATATCGGCCGGGCGGTCCGGTCGCTGCCCGCCCAGCGGGATAACCGTACTCCGCGATTCCGTGACCTGTTTGAACCGGTTGATCGAAAGTCCCGCATCCACGACCCAGTTGCCAGTGACCACGGCATCTTCGTTGTGCGGCGCGTTATAGCCGATTTCAAGCGGCACCTCGTAGAGCAGATTGTCCGCGACAGCAATCCGCCGACTGGGTTGACCACCACCGATGAGCACTCGCTGACGATCGCCCTCCTTCACCGGCGCGAAGGCAATGTTACCCTCAAGCCGAAAGCCACTGACCGATGCACGGCTGCTCCCGTATGCCTGAATGGTCGTCGAGTAATTCCCAAATAGAATGTTGTCCGTAAGCGCCTTCGTGCCCGTCTCGTTCTGCGTGTAAATCCCCGGACCATGATAGCGGTCCGGCCCGATCGAGCCGACGCCATACACAAGACAGCCATGCATCTCCGCGTCCACCGCCGGCCGCCAGAACCCAATGCCGTTGCTCATGTCGTGAACGACAAGGTGGATGAACTTGGAATCAGCCCCGCCAACAATGTTCAATCCACCCTGCGGGAGGTCACCAGCACCCTCCGCCTTCAGCCCGCCTGCCGTCACACGCCGATCCCATGCCGCGGTCTCCGAAACCGTGATCTCCAGCTCCCACACCCACAGATGCCGCGCGTCGGGTTTCACTTCCACCTTCCCATCCAGCGTAACCCGTTGCCCCGGCACGGGTCGGATATGAACCGGTCTTCCCGGCGCGCCCGCCAGCGCAATCGCAAACCCAGGACTCTCCCATCGCCTGTCAGCGTGCCGGTAAGTCCCCCCTTTTAAATACACCGTGGAACCCGGCGGAATCGCGTGCTCTCCACCAAGGGCCGACCCAATATCCCACGGTGAATCCAGCGTGCCGTCATGACTCGCCTGCCCGTCCACCGCCACATAAAAGGTCCTTCCCGCCTCCCCGGAATCAAGCTCCGCAGGCACCCCCATCGCAACCGACCGCAAGGCCATCACCCCCAGCAGACCCCTCATAATAATCCCGAAACGAAAACCAGCAGAGCCCGGCAATTCGCTGACTTCGGTCGACATTCGTTGCATAAATTCGTTCAATTCAATGGTTGGCCTCCCTGTGGCGTCACCCCTCAATCACGATCGCGGCCAACGTCTCAGATCAGATGACATGCCAGATCTGAAGTCCGCTGTCAAGTCTGGCGTTCCAGCCGCTCACCTGCGCAAAGCTCATAAGCGGACACCCCTCCTGAGTTGAATTCGAGGCTCCCCTCTGGCGTCGGCCGTCGGAGCGCCGGCATTACCCCGCCGAGGCAGGGTTTTATCGAGCAAGGCGGACCCGCGAAGAGGCCTGTCTCATTATTCCCTCCCCAACGGTGTCCGTGTTTGGTCTGGATTTGACCTGCTGGGGCAGGTGACGCCGGCTCTCTGAGCGCTGAATCGAAGGGGGCCCGAGGGTTCCCGGGTCCCTGCCCGAGGGCCGTTTTCAGCCGCCATCCC
>CANHUG010000191.1 GCA_947462995.1 Verrucomicrobiales bacterium
GCTGATCTGCGGACTGGCGGGGGGACGGCGGATCCTGCGGATGGGTACAGTGTTTCGTTTGTGCGCGAAGGGGATCCGGTGCTGGTGCCAGGGATTGGGGCGACTGAAGGGTTTGCCGGCACGGTTGGCGAGCCGGTGAACCTGCCTGAAGAAGGGACCCGCACTGGAGTCTCGATTGGGCTGGATGAATGGTTCAGCGGGGATGCGGCACCGGGGGTTCCTGATGTGATCGGGATTTCTGTGCGGGTGGATGGTGTGCTGGTGAATCAGACGCCATTGCCGACGAAGAACGGGAGTGCGGAGGATGTGACGTCGCTGCAGACTGGGCCTGCCGGGGTGCCGGTGGATGGTTCTTTTGATGTTCCCGGGCACTCTTTTGTGAATCTGACGATTCAGATGAAGGAGGATGGGAAGCTGTCGGTGAGTTACAAGGGGTTGCCGATTCTGACGGATCTGCAGACGACATTTGCGCCGAGCCGTGGCCGCATTGTGCTGGCTGGGCGGACAGGAGGCGCCAACGCGCATCACCATGTTGACAACATCAACATCACGACGACTTCGGCGAACAAGCCGCTGCTGACGGGCACGTCGATGACGGCGAATACTGCGACTGGAGTGGTGACGAATGCTCCGGGCATCAACATTGACATCACGAAGCCGTACACGATGACGGTGGATGGGACGACGTATCCTGCGGCGGCGACGCAGACAGGGACGGACACGATGTTCAAGGTGGCGACGGCACCACCGGCGCTGTTTGCGGCTGGGAATCATGAGATTGTGATCACGGCGCGCGACACGAGCAACACGTTGTACACCTTCACGCGGACGGCGACGCTGGCTCCGTACACCCTGATGGAGAGTGCGTGGCAGGCTCAGCCTGGGCAGGTGGACACGTCGGTGCCGAGTTTCCTTGCGAGCGTTCACCAGTTGAATTTCGGGCGTTATCCTGGCGATGCGAATGCGATTCCGCTGCCGGACCGTCAGTTGGCGGATGGGTATTATGATGCCGGGCTGCCGGGGATTGCGCAGAACGTGTTCAATCCGTTGGCGGTGCCGCCTGGAGCGGTGGCGCAGCCGGATGGGACGTTCATTATTCCCGGGGTGCTGAACTGGGATCAGGATGGATTCAACCAGGGGAACTTCAATGGCACCAACGGGTATCCTGAGACGTTAATTCCTGGGATTCCCGGGATGACGGGAAGCACTGACAACGTTGTCGGGGAGATTTTCACGTGGATTCAGCTTCCTGCGGGATCGACGACGTTTGGGGTGAACAGCGATGACGGGTTCACGTTTGCTGTTGGTTCGACGGCGCTGGATCATTTCACGCGACGGGTGGCTGGGCAATTCAATGGTGGCCGGGGAGCGTCTGACACGACCTTTACGGTGGCGGCTCCGACTGCTGGGCTGTATCCGGTGCGCCTTCTCTGGTGGGAAGGCGGCGGTGGTGCGAACCTTGAGTTCTTCAGTCTTGATGAGGCGGGTAACCGTGTGCTGGTGAATGACGCGACGAATCCGGCGTCGTTGAAGGCGTACTATGCTGGGCTGCCAGCGAAGCCCTCGATTCACGGGATTGCGCCGTTTCCGTCGCTTTCGTTCCGGAATGACAACCGTCATCCGGTTCGGATTGAGCTGATTGACGGTGTTGCTGCGGTGCAGGACGCGTCGATCGTGCTGACGGTGGATGGGAAGGCGTACAAGCCGACGATTGAGAGTGCGGGGATTCGGACGCGAGTGTCGATGAACCCGGTTGGTCCTGGCGGCAAGTGGACGAAGGGCCTGCACAAGTTGTCGCTGAGTTTCAGTGATGCGACGGGCGCGAGCCGCACGGAATCGTGGGCATTCTTTGCGGAAGGCGAGCAATTCTTCCAGGCGCCGTTTGGTCCGGGAGGGAAGTGGCGCATTTACGAAGTGGTGCGTTCGGGTGCGACCTTCAAGGATGCGCTGGCGGATGCGCGTTCGCGCCGTGATCCGGTGACGGGGACGGTGGCTGGCGATCTTGCGTCGGTGACGTCTGCTGAGAAGAACCGGTTCCTGCATCGGACGCTGGGTTTTGCGTCGGAGATGTGGATTGGTCTGACGGACCGTGAAGGTGCGGCACCTGGAGCGCAGGAATCGCAGACCTTCGGTAACCCTGGCAATTACACGAACGGCTGGGCGTGGACGAATGGTGATCCGTTCTCCTTCAATGTGTGGGGGCCGGGCGAGCCGAACGACTGGGCTGGGACGGAAGACGCGGGTCACCTGCGTGGTGACGGGATGTGGAACGACAACCGGAGTGGTTTCGGGTTTGATGATCCGATGACGCCGGAGGTTCAGCCTGGTACGAGCAATGACGAAGGTGGTGGGCCTGGGTTGATCCGGGTGGTGGAGTACAAGACGGACTCGGTGTATCCGGTTCCGGGGATTCGTTATGGCGCGGTGCTGCCGCCTGCGGAGCGTTTGCCGCTGCCGCGGAACAGTGAAGGCAACTGGAGCGTGCGTGAGATCCGGGGCGTTGAGCTGGCCGGCAACATCATGGATGCTGTGGATGTGGCGATGAACACTGGACTGAGATCGTTTGATGCGCAGGTGCCGTACCTCGACTTTGCGGATCCGCAGACGAACGGGAACGGTGGACCGATGATCACGACGCCGGTGATGCCGTACTTGAGCAATGACTACACTGGGTCCGGGACTGACGATAACAACATCGTGGTGCTGGCGACGACGAAGCTGAACATTCCGACGACTGGGGACTATACCTTCCAGGTGCGTGCGGATGACGGGTTTGCGCTGCGGATTCGTGGTTCGGCATTCAGTGCGGTGAATGGAGACGGCTACATTGATCCGCTGGATCCATCGACGATTGTGTTCGAGCGCGGCACTGGCGATGCGAACACCCGCGGGGTGATCCGGCTTGCGGCCGGTCAGCACGACGTGGACTTTGTGACGTGGGAAGGTGGCGGCGGAGCCTTTTATGAGGTGACGACGGCGACTGGAGCGCGTTTGTCGGTAGGCGAGGCACAGCAGTGGCTGCCGCTGGGATCGAACACGTTCATTCCTGAAGTGAATTCGGTGAATGCGGTGTCGTTGAAGACTCCGGCGCAAGTGGCGAATGCGAACCTGCGCGACCGCGGCAACGTGTTGCCGGCGATGCGTGCGATCATCGACAAGGCGATCGCGAATGGATCGGCGACGACGGATGTGCGTTCGAATCTGGAGCTTGGTGAGCCTGACATGCCGAACAACAACGGCGGGGACAACTACATCACGAAAGTGACTGGTTCGATCACGCTTGCGGCTGATGCGGACGGCAATGGTGTGGTGGAGGAGCCGATTGATGTGACGTTCGGGCTTTACTGCGATGACGGAGCGAGCCTGCGCATTCTGGGTCAGGACTTTGCTGCGGCGCAGGGCGACGGCAACACGACGCTGATTGACAATGGCGGTGACGCGACGCTGACGGCGGACTTCTACACAGGGAACACGAATGCGCGCGGTCGCATCCGCCTTGTGGAAGGTGCGACGTATCAGTTCGTATCCTACATGTATGAAGGTGGGGGTGGCTCGAACTACAATCTGCGCTGGCAGGTTGGGGATTGGGTTGGTGGGTTGTCTGCACCGACGGCGCTGCGCACTTCGGAACTGGCCGGTGGGATCGAAGCGGTCCGGTTGACGGTGCCTGCGACGGTGACGAACTCGAACAACGGGTTTGGTCCTCCGTTCCTCGCGGATGCGCGCAACATCATGCGTGAAGCGGTGGCTCAGAACGTGAGCAACAACGGCACGACAGCGATCACGGTGCTGCGCGATGGTGATGACATCTGCTGCGGCCGTCCGGGGAACAACATCTACGCGCAGGCGACGGTGATGCCGAACGGCGGGCCGGACAACTATGCGACGCGGATGACGGGCCGGATTGTGGTGAACAACCAGAACGGGATTGCCGGCGAAACGATTCGTCTGACGTTCGGGATCTTTGCCGACGACGGCTGCGAGTTGAGGATTGTGGGTCAGGACTTCCTGACGGCGTTCAACACGACTGGCGACGGCGTGGCCGGGTTGGCGGACATCAACGACGACGTGGCCCTGCAGGCTGACTACTGGACTGGCAACACGCAGGCGTTTGGGACCATCGACCTTGTGGAAGGCGAGTACGACTTTGAAGGACACCACTTTGAAGGCGGCGGCGATTCCGGGTTTGAGATCTGGTATGCACAAGGCAATCAGACTGGGCTGAACGCGAGTTTCCGTCCGGTGACGACGAATGCGGGGACGTATCTGCCGCCGAACACGGGGATTGCGCTGGCACCGACGCCGAATCCTGATCTCGACAACGACGGGATTCCCGGGGTTTGGGAAACGGCGTTTGGGATGAGCGACAGCAATGCTGCTGATGCTGGTACTGACACTGACGGTGACGGACAGACGGCGGCTCAGGAGTATGCGGCCGGGACGGCACCGAATGATCCGAACAGCGCGTTCCGGATTACGAACATCGAGTTCATTCCTGGACAGATCAGCCTGACCTTCCCTGGAGTGGTTGGGCGCGGGTATGAAGTGGTCTCGAGTGCGACGCCGAATGGCGGTTGGGTGCCTGTTGGACAGGTGCTGCCGCGTACGACGGACGGACCGATTACGTTCCCGGTGACGAATCCTGCGCTGGTGGATGCTGCGGCGCGCGGGAAGGTGTTCTTCGCGGTGATTGCGAAGGCCTATCCGTAACGGAAGTGATTGAATGACAACGGCGGCCGGGGTGTGGCGAGAAGCTGCATCCCGGCCGTTTTGTGTCTGGTGAGGACGGAGCGGCGGCGGACGCGGGGGGGCGCTGAGCCCGCGGGATGGGGCTGGCGGTGATTGCCAGGGGGCACTCCTTCTTTGCCGGGCGGCCCTGAATCAGGGGAGTTTTGTGGCGAGCGACTGAGAGACGGAGGCGGGGTCGCTGGTGGGAGGGAGGCAGGATTTTCCGGTGCAGACGTAGGCGGTGGCTTTGGCGTCTTTGGGCTGGAGGGTGAGGGCGAAAGGTTCGACTGGGCCGGAGGTGCCGAGGATGACGCGGAAGGGTTGGTAGACCTTGTGAGCGGCGGAGAGGAGTTGGCGGGCTTCCGGGGAGGCGGGGTCGCCGGCGATGACGGCGCGGAAAGGTTCGCGGGAGGCGAAGGCTGCGGCTTTGAGCATGAGGGTGAGGCCTTGCGGGGAGCTGACGAGTTTAGGCTGAACGAAGCGGAGGGCTTTGTCTGCGGCGGAGCGGAAGGCGGCGTTTTCGGTGATGGCGGCGAGGCGGAGGAGAGCGGAGACGGCCATGGCATTTCCTGAGGGTTCTGCGCCGTCGTAGTCGTCTTTGGCGCGGAAGAGGAGGTCTGGGCTGGCGGTGCTGGTGAAGAAGCCGCCTTCTTTTGGGTCGGCGAATTTTTCGATGAGGCCTTCTGCTAGCTGGATGGAGAAGGCGAGGACATCGGGGTCGAGCGTGGCCTGGTAGAGTTCGACGGTGCCGTGGAGGTAGAAGGCGTATGCGCTGAGGAGCTGGGCGTTGTCGCGGCCGCCGTCGCGCCAGCGGTGGAAGAGGGTTTTGGAGGCGGGATCCCAGAGAGTGCTGCGGACGAAGGCGAAGTTTTTGCGAGCGGCGGCGAGGCAGGAATCGTCGCCGAGGATGATGCCGGCGCGGGCCATGGCGGCGAGCATGAGCCCGTTCCATGAGGTGAGGATTTTGTCGTCGAGGTGGGGGCGGATGCGTTTGGCGCGGGCGGCGGCGAGTTTTGTGAGGACGGAGGCGAGCCTTGCTTTTCCGGCGGCGTCGAGGGCCTGGGCGTCTTTGGAGAGACTGAGGACGTTGAGGCCCTTTAGCGGTTCCGGGTGGCTGTGGTCGAGGAAGTTGCCCATGGCGGTGACGCCGAGCATGGGGGCGGCCCAGTCGGCGTCGTCGGGACCTGCGGCGGTGCGGAAGTCTTCGAGCGTCCAGCAATGGAATTTACCTTCGTGGCCTTCGCTGTCGGCGTCTTCTGCGGAATACCAGCCGCCGTCCTTGTGGGTCATGTCGCGCTGGACGTAGCGGGCGATGCTGCGGGCGGTGTCCATGAAGGCGGCGTCGCTGCTAGCGAGTCCGGCGTCGAGGTAGAGTTCGAGGAGTTGGGCGTTGTCGTAGAGCATTTTTTCGAAATGCGGGACGAGCCACTGGGCGTCGACGGAGTAACGGGCGAAGCCGCCGCCGACGTGGTCAAAGATGCCGCCTGCGGCCATGCGGCGGCAGGTTAGGAGGACCTGGTCCTGCATGGCGGAGTCGCCGGTGAGTTTTGAGGCGAGGAGGAGGAGGCCGGGGACCTGGGGCTGGGGGAATTTGGGGGCTTTGCCCCAACCGCCGTCGACTGGGTCGAAGGTGTCCATGAAGGCGCGAGCGGTGGCGGCCTGGATGTCGCGGGCGAGGGGTTCGGTTTGTTCCGGGGCGGTGCGATCCGCCATGTGTTTCTGGAGCGCGCGGGTGAGGTTTTCGGCGTCGGCGGTGAGTTCCTTTTGGTTTTCCTTCCAGAGTTTGTCGACGTGGTTGAGGGTGGCGATGAAGCGGTCTTTGGGGAAATAGGTACCGCCGAAGAAGGGTTGGCGGTCGGGGGTGAGGAAGACGTTGAGGGGCCAGCCGCCGCCGAGTTCGACGGCCTGCATGGCGGTCATGTAGATGTGGTCGATGTCGGGGCGTTCTTCGCGGTCGAGTTTGATGGCGATGAATTTTTCGTTGATGACGGCGGCGACGGCGTCGCTTTCGAAGCTTTCGCGTTCCATGACGTGGCACCAGTGGCAGGTGCTGTAGCCGATGCTGAGGAGGACGGGTTTGTTTTCGCGTTTGGCTTTTTCGAAGGCTTCTTCGCCCCATGGGTACCAGTCGACAGGGTTGTGCTGGTGCTGGAGGAGGTAGGGGGATTTTTCGCGGGCGAGCCTGTTGGTGTGGCGAGGCTTGGCTGGGGAGTTCACGGGTGGGGTAGGGGAATCGTCTGCTGCTGGCAGCCGGGGTGGAGAGCCGAGGCCGAGGATGGCGGCGGGGATGAGGCAGGAGGCTGGCAGTTTCATGGAGTTGCGATCCTTGAGATGGGGCGAGGGGGCAACCGCGGGATGGGTTGGGGGGAGTGGGGGAGGGTGGGTGAAAAGTTCGCATCAAGATATCTTGATGCGTTGATTTATGGCTTGCGTGACGGGTGGGTGCAGGCACGATGGTTGTCCGATGCCTCAGCCGAACTGTGAAACTGAACTGCGTGCCGAACTAGCCC
>CANHUG010000192.1 GCA_947462995.1 Verrucomicrobiales bacterium
CCCCTCAGCCGGATCGCGACCTCCGCGCTCTCCACTCCGGCGATTCCTTCAGTCTCGTCACCTCCGTCTTCCTCGGACAACTCTCCCCTGACGAGGTCTCCGTCGAACTCTGCACCGGCCCCGCCGACGCAGGAAATCAGATCAAATCCCCAGCCTTCCACCCCATGGCCCTCCGCAAATCCACCCCGGACGGCTGGCACGAATACGTCATCACCGTCCCCTGCCCGTCCAGCGGTCGCTTCGGGCTCTCCGCCCGGGTCCTCCCGGCCGGCGGCGAATGGAAGGCCGCCTCCCCGGGATACGTAACATGGTCGGAGTAGTCCGAGTCCCCTCCTCGCCAACTCCCAACCAGAGCCCCCTTCGTGTCCAATCCGCGAATCCTCATCGTCACCCCGGAAATCACCTATCTGCCGGAAGGCATGGGCAATATGGCCCAGCGGATGCACGCCAAGGCCGGCGGGCTCGCCGACGTCTCCGCTTCCCTCGTCGCCGCGCTCTTCGAACTCGGCGCTGACGTCCACGTCGCCCTCCCTAACTACCGTCAGATGTTCCACGCCGATGTCTACGACATCTTCAGCCAGGAACTCAAAACCATCCGCGAACGGCTCCCGGAAGAACGCATCCACCTCGCAGAGGACCGCATCTTCTACTACCGCGACACGGTCTACTCCAACTACGGCGGAGAAAACCCCCGCATCGCCCTCGCCTTCCAGCGCGAGGTCATCAACAACATCATCCCTCGCGTCGCCCCCGACCTCATCCACTGCAACGACTGGATGACCGGTCTCATCCCCGGAGCCGCCCGCCGCTACCGCATCCCCACGCTCTTCACGGTCCATAACATCCACACCGAAAAACTCACGCTCGACCAGATCGAGGCCAGCGGCATCGACGCCGCTCTCTTCTGGCAGCACCTCTATTACGACAAGCCACCCCTCAACTACGAGTCCGCTCGCCCTCAGGTCCCCGTCGATCAGCTAGCCTCCGGCATCTTCGCCGCCCACTACATCAATACCGTCAGCCCTTCCTTCCTCGACGAGGTCGCAGATGGTCAGCACCACTTCGTCCCGCCAGCCGTCCGTCAGGAAATCTGGAACAAACGCTCCGCAGGTTGCGCCGTCGGCATCCTCAACGCCCCGGACGCTAGCTACTCCCCAGCCCAGGACATCTGCCTCCCTCTCAAATACAACGCCGACTCGTTCACCGAAGGCAAACGCGCCGCCAAAGCCGCTCTCCAGGAACGTCTCGGCCTCGACATCAACCCGGACGCGCCTCTCCTCTTCTGGCCCAGCAGGCTCGACCCAGTCCAGAAAGGCCCGCAGCTCCTCACAGAAATCCTCTACCGCACCATCTCCGATTACTGGCCCGACGGTCTCCAGCTCGTCGTCGTCGCCAACGGCGACTACCAGCGCCACTTCTCCGACATCGTCCGCCGCCACGAAATCCAGAAACGCGTCGCCGTCTGCAACTTCCACGAATCCCTCAGCCGTCTCGCCTACGCCGCCGCTGACTGCGTCCTCATGCCGTCTTCCTTCGAACCCTGCGGTCTCCCCCAGATGATCGCCCCCATCTACGGCACCCTGACCATCGCCCACAACACCGGCGGCCTCAAAGACACGGTCTCTCATCTCTCGCCAGACGGCACCTCCGGCAACGGCTTCGTCTTCGACTTCTTCGACGCCACCGGCCTCCGCTGGGCCATCGACGAAGCCATCCGCTTCCACCGCCGCCCCGCCGCCGAACGCCAGACCATCATCCGCAGGGTCATCACGGAATCCGTCGCCCGATTCAATCACGCCGCCACCGCACAGCACTACTTCGATATCTACGAAGACATGCTCCACCGGCCGCTCATCGTCACCGAATCCGAAACCGCGCCGCCCATCCCACCGCCACCGCCGCTCAAACCACCCCCCACCGCACGCGCCAAATCCGCTCGCGCCCCGCGCCCCAAACCCGTGGCCTCGGCACGCTCCAAAACCGCTACCTGACTCCTTCCTTCCCCATCCCCCGAAGGCCGCACGCTCACCGCCCTCCCACCATGTCGGCCACCAAAGAACTCAGCAAGGCACCAGCCAAACCCCGCGCCCAGCGCAAATCCATCGCCGCCCCCAAGCCGGCCACCACCTCCCCCGCGCCCTCGTCGCCCCCAGCCGCCCCGCAGCTCCGCGACGACCCATGGCTCGCCGACTTCCTCCCCGACCTCGACCGCCGCGCCGCCCAAGCCGCCGCCCTCCGCGATCGCCTCGCCGGACCCTCCGGCTCGCTCTCCTCTTTCGCCTCCGGCCACCTCCACTACGGTCTCCACCGCACCACCTCGGGCTGGACTTTCCGCGAATGGGCTCCTAACGCCTCCGCCCTCTTCCTCGTCGGCGACCACTCCAACTGGCAGGAACTCCCGCACTGCGCCGCCACCCGCATCAACGACCACGGCGACTGGGAACTCCACCTCCCCCACGACGCCCTCCACCACGGCATGCACTACCGTCTCTCCATGCACTGGAACGGCGGCAAAGGCGACCGCATCCCCGCATGGGCCCAACGCGTCGTTCAGGACCCATCCTCACTCATCTTCTCCGCTCAGGTCTGGGAAACCCAGCCCTTCCTCTGGCAACACCCGCGCCCCGTCACCGCCAATCGCCCTCCCCTCGTCTACGAATGCCACGTCGGCATGGCCCAGGAAGCCGCAAAAGTCGGCACATGGCAGGAATTCGAACTCCGCATCCTCCCGCGCATCGCCGCCGCAGGCTATAACACGATCCAGATCATGGGGGTCCTCGAACACCCCTACTACGGATCCTTCGGCTACCACGTCAGCAGCTTCTTCGCCCCAAGCTCCCGCTTCGGCACCCCGGAAGAATTCAAATCCCTCGTCGACGCCGCCCACGCCCTCGGCCTCGCCGTCATCATCGACCTCGTCCACTCCCACGCCGTCAAAAACGAAATCGAAGGGCTCTCCCACTTCGACGGCTCCCCCTACCAGTACTTCCACGACGGCCCCCGCGGCTTCCACCCCGCATGGGACTCCCGCTGCTTCGATTACTCCAAACCTGCCGTCCTCCACTTCCTCCTCTCCAATACCCGCTATTGGATCGAGGAATTCCACCTCGACGGCTTCCGCTTCGACGGGGTCACCTCCATGCTCTACATGGACCACGGTCTCGGCAAGGTCTTCTCTTCCTACAAGGATTACTTCAATCCCTCCGTCGACGAAGACGCCCTCGCCTACCTCGCCCTCGCTAACGAACTCATCCATTCCCTCAACCCCTCCGCCATCACCATCGCCGAAGACGTCAGCGGCATGCCCGGTCTCGTCAGCCCAGCCTCCACCGGCGGCACAGGCTTCGACTTCCGCCTCGCCATGGGCGTCCCCGACATCTGGGCACGTCTCGCCTCCAAAGTCGAAGACGAAAACTGGAACGTCGAACACCTCTACCACGAACTCACCACCCGCCGCCCGGAAGAAAAAGTCATCGCCTACGTCGAAAGCCACGACCAGGCCATCGTCGGCGGCAAAACCCTCCTCTTCCGCCTCCTCGACGCCGCCATCTACCACGGCATGGCCCGCTCCCACTCGGACCCCCACACGGACCGCGGCATCGCCCTCACCAAAATCGCCCGGCTCCTCACCTTCGCCACCGCAGGCCACGGCTACCTCAACTTCATGGGCAACGAATTCGGCCACCCGGAATGGATCGACTTCCCACGCGAAGGCAACGCATGGTCCTGCCATTACGCCCGCCGTCAATGGTCGCTCCGCGACGACCCAACCCTCAAATTCAGCGCCCTCGGCGACTTCGACCAAGCCATGCTCGCCACCGTCGGCACCCCAGCCCTCTTTTCCGAACCACCGCACCTCCTCGCCTCCCACGTCGCCCACCAATCCCTCGTCTTCGAACGCGGCCCGTTCCTCTTCATCTTCAACCTCCACCCGTGGAACAGCCCAGTCGACCACCCGGTCCCCTGCTCCCAAGGCTCATGGCAACTCGTCCTCTCCACCGACGAACCACGCTTCGCCGGCCTCAACCGCATCCGCCCAGACCAATCCTTCCTCTCCAGACCAGTCTCCAACGGCCACGAAATCCTCGTCTACCTCCCCGCCCGCTCCGCTCTCGTCCTCCAAAAATCCACCCCCTAACCCCACCTTCCCCCTTCCACCTTCTCACTTCTCACTTCTCACTTCCTCCCTCTTCACCGCCACCCACGCCGCTTCCATCTCGTCCAGCGTCGCCCCCGCTCCCTTCCCCTCGGCCTCCAACCGCTCTTCCATCGCCCCGTAACGCCTCGCAAATTTCGCGTTCGCCGTCGCCAGCAGCACCTCCGGATCCAGCTTCAGTTTCCGCGCCAGATTCGCCACCGAAAACAACAGGTCGCCAATCTCCTCCGCCGTATCCGCCGCAACACCACTCGCCAGCGCCTCCTCGGTCTCCGCTAGCTCTTCCCGGATCTTCTCCACCACCCCGGCCGCATCCGGCCAGTCAAACCCAGCCTTCGCCGCCTTCTTCTGCAGCTTCACCGCCCGCTGCAACGACGGCAGCGCCCGACTCACCCCCTCCATCGTCCGCACCACTTTCCCGCCCTTCTCCGCCTTCTTGATCTCATCCCACTGCGCCAGCACGCCCTCAGTGTCCGCCACGCCGCTCTCCCCGTAAACATGCGGATGCCGCCGGATCAGTTTCTCGGAAATGCCGTGCGCCACCCTGTCAAAATCAAATCCCCCGCTCTCCGACGCAATCTCCGCGTGCAGCACCACCTGCAGCAGCAGATCCCCGAACTCCTCGCACATGTGCGGCACATCCCCGTTCTGCACCGCCTCCAGCACTTCATACGCCTCCTCGATCAGATTCGGCATCAAGCTCTCATGCGTCTGCTCCTGATCCCACGGACACCCTCCCGGACTCCGCAGATCATGCACAATCCGCTTCAGCCTCGTCAGGCCGTCCGCGTCCGCTGGTGGTGTCTTTCCTGCCATAACAATTTCAGTGGCCGAGGCCTTCGTGTTCTTTGATATACTCTTCCTTCAATCCCAGCGCCTCCGGCGCATGCAGCACCAGCATCTTGCGCCGCACATCCGCAGGCACCGTCGCCCGCGTCGCCCGCGAAACCGTCACCATCAGCACCAGTGCCAGCGGCAATCCCCAGATCGCCGGCTGCTCCGCCAGCGTCCTCACCAGCGGATGCACCGCATACCACGCCTTCAATCCATCCGCTCCCCAGTTGTCGGCAAACATCGTGCTCACGATCGACACCAGACTCAGCAATCCACCCGCCAGCATCCCCGTCGCCGCACCCTTCATCGTGATCCCGCGCCACCACGTGCTCAAAAACAACAGCGGGAAGTAACTCGTCGCCGCAATCGCAAACGCCCAGCCCACCAGCATGTTGATCTCGAAATTCTCCACCACCAACCCCAGCAGAATCGCCGCTCCACCGCACACAAACGCAAACACTTTGAACATCTGCATCCGCTGCTCCGGCGTGCTCTGCGGCCGCAGAATCCGCCCGTAAATGTCGTGCGCCAGCGCCCCCGTAATGCTCACCAGCAATCCGCTGAAGGTACTCATGAACGCAGCAAACGCCCCCGCACACGTCACGCCGCTCAGCACACTCCCCCAAACTCCACCCAGCAGCAGCGGCAGCTTCAGCACGCTCCCGTCCGTCCCCTTCACCCCCGACGCCCCGTTGTACAACTCAGGCATCAGAGTCCTCCCCAGCACCCCGAACACCGGCGGAAACAGATAAAACACCCCGATCAGAATCATCACCCACATCGTCGTCCGCTTCGCCGCCACACCGTCAGGATTCGTGTAAAACCTCACCAGAATGTGCGGCAACCCAGCCGTCCCGCACACCAGCGCAATGATCAGCGAATACGTCCACAGCAACGCATACGGCCGCGTATCCCCGATCTTCACCCCCGCCCCCTGCGCCGTCTTCGCAGGCTTCGACGACCTCGGCCCAAACGGCGCAATCCACGTCTCATCCGCAGGCACCACCACCTTCTTCGCCACATCACTCACCGGCAGCACTTCCCGCTTCACCCCAGCCCCCGCCGCCGCTTCCACCACCGTCACCCCTGCCGCCTTCTCCCCAGCCGTCACGTTCGCCTTCAATTGCGACCCATACCCGCCAAACACCGCCACCAGCACAAACACCGGCACCGAAATCGCAAACATCTTCAGCCAGTACTGAAACGCCTGCACCAGCGTAATCCCCTTCATCCCCCCTAACGCCACATTCACCGTGATCACCGCACCCACCACCGCCACCCCCACCCAGTACGGCAACCCCGGTATGATATACGCCAGCGCCTTCCCCGCCCCGTTCATCTGCGGCATCGTGTAGAAGAACCCGATGAACAGTACAAACGTCACCGCAATCTTCCGGAACAACGGCGAATCAAACCGACCCTCCGCAAAATCAGGAATCGTATACGCCCCGAACCGCCGCAGCGGCCCCGCAATGAACAACAGCAGAAACAGATACCCGCACGCATAACACACCGGATACCACAACGCATCATACCCACTGCTCATCACCATCCCCGCAATCCCCATGAAACTCGCCGCACTCAGGTACTCACCCGAAATCGCCGACGCATTCCACCCCACACTCACCGACCGCCCAGCCACAAAAAAATCCGACGCCGTCCGCGCCTTCCGCGCCGCCCAGAATCCCATCCAGATCGTCACCGCCACCGTCACCCCCGATAACACCACCACCCACCAGTCCAGCTTCAGCTCGATCGCCCCAACATTCATCAACATCATGTCTTGCATCAGTTCAGTTCGTTGCAGAACCGCCAGACACCCGCACCGCAGCACAGGCCCAGCCAGTCCCTCGGTTCATCTCATCGCCCCGCCCGCCGCCGGTTCTCCTCCAGCGCCAACTCCGCTTCCTCACGCTCCATCCGCAGCGACTGCCGGATGAAAATCCCGCTGATCACCCACACAAACGGGAAAAACAACACGCCCAGCACCAGCCACGACACCGTAAATCCCCCCACCCGCACCGCCATCAGCTCAGGCGCAAAATAATTCATCAGCGGCATCCCCAGCAGCACCACCACAAACGCACCCGCACACGCAGCACTCAACCGGAACTGCCGCCGCATCAGTCGATGCAGA
>CANHUG010000193.1 GCA_947462995.1 Verrucomicrobiales bacterium
CGTTCGCCGAGAACGGTATCGAGGAGCCATTTGCCGCGGAGGACCGGGCTGGTGCGGAGCGGGAAGGAAGTGGCGGTGTGGATGGCGGCCATGCCGGTGAGACCGCCGCGCTGACGGGAAGGGAACGTGACCTTCTGGAAGGAATCGCCGGAGATGTCAGGGATGCCGTAGAGGGCGGCGAGCGGGGCGTTGATGAAGGAGTAGTTGCAGTCGATGAGGTCGGTGAGCGGCTGATTTTCGCGGATGAGGTGATTGAAGAAAGTGATGACCTCGCCGCGCATGGAGGCAGCGAGGGCGGGTGTGAATTCGGGGAAGCGGGAGCCGTCGGCTTTGATGTCGGTGCCGACGCGGTCGAGGTCGAGCCATTGGGAGGCGAAGCGGTGGCCGAGGGAAGCAGCGCGCGGGTCGGCGAGGAGACGTCGGACTTCGGCCAGGTAGACATCTTCTTTGAGGAGATCGCCGGAAAGGGCTTTCTGGAAGAGGACGTCGTCGGGCATGGAGGCCCAGAGGAAGTAGGAGAGACGCGAGGCGAGGGCGAACGGTGAGAGCGGTTGGATGCCGGGCTGGGCGGGTTCGGGTTCTGCGAGGAAGAGGAAGTGGGGGGAGACGATGATGCCGGTGAGCATGAGCCGGACGGCGAGATCGTAGCGGTCGCCGCGGGCGATGGCGCGGTCGAAGGCGGCGAGGTATTTCTCGGGTTCGCCGGGGTGGGCGGGGCGGCGGAAGGCGCGGGGGAGGAAGCGGTCGAGGACTTTCCGGGCGGCGTTGCGGGGCGGGAGTGCGTCGTTAGGGAGATCGCCGAGGAGGGAAGCGCGTGCGGCGGCGTCGGGGGCGGGCATGGCGTCTGGCGAGTCCGGGAGGAGAGCGGCCATGACGAGTTCGGCGGCGTCGAGGTATTTTTCGATGGCTAGGGTGGAAGTGAAGAGCGTGTCGCCGGTGGTGTCGAAGCCCTCGCCGCCTGCGCCGTCGGCGGGGAGATTGGAGGCGGCGTCGATGGAGAGCCCGGTGAGGTCGCGGATGGAGTTGCGGTATTCGTCGCGGGTGATGCGGCGGCTCATGACGTGGCCGGCGTAGAAACTCTGGGTGCGGTCCGAGGCGAGTTTGGAGCAGTCGAGTTCTTCCTTGGGGAGCTTGCGGAGCCAGTCGAGGATTTCGTTGCGTTCGTCGAATTCGGGGCCTGGGGAGCCTTCGGGGGGCATTTCGAAGGCGAAGATGCGTTCGAGGATATCGGCCCAGAGTTTGGGGTTTTTGACGATGTCGTCGTAGTTGGCCTGGGAGGCGAGATTGAGGTCGCCTTTCTGTTTATCGTTGCCGTGGCATTTATAGCAATAGCGGTCGATTTTGGCGTGGATTTTCTCGTCGTAGAGCTTGCGGTGGGCGGCGTCTTCTGCGCGGGCCGGGGAGGTGATGAGGAGGGCGAGCGAAGCTGCCGCATTAAGGAACTTAGAAGGGACGACGGCCATGCGAGTGGGAGGGGAACGGAGCGATGGGCCGTGGCATTTCAGAGGAAAAGCGGCGGGAGGGGAGGGGTCAGCGATTGCGGCGCGGGCGATTGGGGGATTGGGGTGGCTGGCCGGGGTGATTGGAGAGCCATGCGAGGGCGGTGGGGTGAGCGGCCCATGCGTCGGTGAGGACGGTGGCGTAGGCGAGGGCTTCTTCTTTGGAGCCTGGTTTGTAGGTATCGGGGATGTTTTTCGGGGGGGTGCGGCCGAGGAGGAAGATCTCGACGTGGCGGTTCTGCTGGCGTGCGATGGTGAGGGCGCTGAGGGCTTCCGGTTCGTCATTGGCGAGGAAGCGTTCGAGGACGCGGGACCATGCGAGGGCGGCGTGGGTGGTGGAATCGGCGGCGAAGCGGGTGATGAGGGTGCTGGCGTCGGCGGTGCGGTTGAGGGTGAGGAGGAGCGGGATGAGGAGGAGGCGGATCCCTGCGAAGTCCTTTTGGTCGAGTTCGAGGAGGCCGTTGTATTCTGCGCAGGCGGCCTCGAACTGGCGGTCGGTGTGGAGGGAGGTGGCGAGTTGGGCGCGGATGCGGAGATAGGCCTCGGTTTCGGGGAAGTCTGAGAAGTTAGGCGGGTAGTCGGTGAAGGCGTCCGGGCCGAGGAGATGGGCGGCGGTGGCGACGATGGCGCGGAGGGCGTTGAGATGTTCTTCGTCCGACCAGTTGGCGTATTCGGAGAGGAGGAGGAGAGCGTCTACGTTTTCGGGGTCGAAGTCGAGGGCGAGACGGGTGAACCAGAGCTGGTCTTCGCCTGCTGGGAGGGAGAGGGCGTCTTCGACGAGTCCGGCGGCGCGCTGGGAGTGGCTGAGGGTGATGGGGTCGAGGTCGGCGTCGATGGCGCGTTCGATCATGGAGCGGAGGGCGACCGGGTCGATGGGAGTGGAGGGGGCGGAGGACATGGTGAGGAAAGCTGGATGGGGGAAGGTAGGCGAAGTGCGGGAGGGAGGAAAGGGCGCACCCCGGAGACTGCGGCTGCCTCTGGGGAGGCGTGCGGCAGGTCCGGGGTGCGCGGTGAGTTTGGGGATCCGGTCAGGGATCCGGGCTTAGTAGCGGTAGTGTTCCGGCTTGTAAGGGCCTTCGACGGGAACGCCGATGTAGTCGGCCTGTTCCTTGGTGAGGGTGGTGAGTTTGACCCCGATTTTTTCGAGGTGGAGACGAGCGACTTCTTCGTCGAGCTTCTTGGGGAGGACGCGGACCATGGCGCCTTCGGCGGCGTAGTTCTCGCGGTTTTTCCAGAGGTCGAGTTGGGCGAGCGTCTGGTTGGAGAAGCTGTTGGACATGACGAAGGACGGGTGTCCGGTGGCGCAGCCGAGATTGACGAGACGGCCTTCGGCGAGCATGTAGATGCTGTTGCCGGTGGGGAACGTGTAGCGGTCGAGCTGCGGCTTGATGTTGAGGCGATTGACGCCGGTGAGGGCGTTGAGCTTGTCGACTTCGATTTCGTTATCGAAGTGGCCGATGTTAGCGACGCAGGCCTGGTCTTTCATTTTGGCCATGTGTTCGACGGTGATGACGCCGAGATTGCCGGTGGTGGTGACGTAGATGTCGGCGCGGCCGAGGGTGTCCTCGATCGTGGTGACCTCATAGCCTTCCATGGCGGCCTGGAGGGCGTTGATGGGGTCGATTTCGGTGACGATGACGCGAGCGCCCTGGCCGCGGAGGGACTGGGCGGAACCCTTGCCGACATCGCCGTAGCCGCAGACGACGGCGACCTTGCCGGAGATCATGACATCGAGGGCGCGGTTGAGACCGTCGACGAGCGAGTGGCGGCAGCCGTAGAGGTTGTCGAACTTGGACTTGGTGACGCTGTCGTTGACGTTGAAGGCTGGGACGAGGAGTTTGCCGGCTTCGGCGAGCTTGTAGAGACGGTGGACGCCCGTGGTGGTTTCTTCGGAGACCCCGCGCCATTCCTTGACGAGTTCGTGGAAGATGAAGGGGTTCTCGGCGTTGATGTTGCGGAGGAGGTCTTTGATGACCTTTTCTTCGTGGGAGCCGCTAGGGGAATCGATCCAGCGGTCGCCTTCTTCGAGTTCGTAGCCCTTGTGGAGGAGGAGGGTGACGTCGCCGCCGTCATCGACGACGAGTTGTGGGCCTTTGCCGTTGCCGTCGATGATGGCCTTCCATGTGCAGTCCCAGTATTCTTCGAGGGATTCGCCCTTCCATGCGAAGACGGGGACACCGGAGGCGGCGATGGCTGCGGCGGCGTGGTCCTGAGTGGAGAAGATGTTGCAGGAGGCCCAACGGACGGTGGCACCGAGTTCCTTGAGGGTTTCGATGAGGACCGCGGTCTGGATGGTCATGTGGAGGGAGCCGGTGATGCGGACGCCAGCGAGAGGTTTTTCGGCGGCGTAGCGCTGACGGATGGCCATGAGGCCTGGCATTTCCTGTTCGGCGATGTCGATTTCCTTGCGGCCCCAGTCGGCAAGGGAGATGTCGGCGACGTGGTAGTCGGTGCCGGTGGAGCGGGAGATGGTGGTTTGGCTCATAGAGAGAGTGGGGTGTTGGTTGGAGGATGGGTCTGGATCGTCGAGAGAGGCCGGAAGACGTATCGACGAATCAAGATACGTTGATATGTGGAGCGGGGATGCATGAAGTCAAGGATGGAGCGCGGGGAGGATTGCGATTGCGAATGGTGGAGTGCGGGTCAGTGTCGTCCCCTTTTTGAGCCTGCCATGACTGATTTGCCGCTTCAGCCTACACTTGAGGAATTCCGGAATTCGGCTGGGAAGGGGAATCTGGTGCCTGTGTGGGTGGAGTTGACGGCGGATTACGAGACACCTTTGTCGGCGTTTGAGAAGATTGGGGAGGGAGCGCCGCGGTTTTTGTTTGAGAGTGCGGAGACGACTGGGTTCAGCGGGAGGTATTCGTTCATGGGGGCGCATCCGAGGCGTGTGATGACGGCGCGGGGTCAGGAGATGAAGGTGGAGGAGCGCGGGGGAGAGGTGAGGCGGTATGCGGTGGAGGGGGATCCGTTGGCTGAGGTGGAGCGGATGATGTCGGTGTACCGTCCGGTGCCGCATCCGAGACTGCCGGCGTTTACTGGTGGGGCGGTGGGGTGTCTGACCTATGACATGGTGCGGTATTTCGAGCCGAAGGTGCCTGCAGCGCCGAAGGATGAGTTAGGGTTGCCGGAGATGGTGTTCATGGTGGCGGACGAGGTAGTGATTTTTGATCATCGGTATCGGCTGATGCAGGTGGTGGTGAATGTTTACCTGCCGGAGCATGCGAGTGTGGAGGCTGGTTATGAGTGGGCGCGCGGGCGGATAGCGGCGATGATTGGGCGACTGAGTGAGCCGCGGCATTTTGTGCCGATGGCGGCGGCGGTGGCGGCGGGGCCGCTGGAGCCTGTGAGCAACACGACGAAGGAGGAGTATCTGGGGATGGTGGCGAAGGCGAAGGAGTACATCCGGGCGGGGGATATTTTTCAGGTGGTGCCGAGCCAGCGGTTTGAGGTGCCGTATACGGGGAGGCCGATGGAAGTGTACCGGGCGTTGCGGCATGTGAATCCGTCGCCGTATATGTTCTGTCTGGAGCTGGAGGATTTTGCGTTGGCTGGGAGTAGTCCGGAGGTGCACGTGCGGTGCGTGGACGGACGGGTGGACATCCGGCCGATTGCGGGGACGCGGCCGCGCGGGGGGACGGTGGATGAGGATACGGCGCTGGCGGCGGAGTTGCTGGCGGACGAGAAGGAGCGGGCGGAGCACATCATGCTGGTGGATCTGGCGCGGAATGATGTGGGGCGGGTGAGCGAGTTCGGGACGGTGGAGGTTACGGATCTGATGATCATCGAGCGGTACAGCCACGTGATGCACATTGTGAGCAACGTGACAGGGAAGCTGGCGGCGGGTCGGACGGCATGTGATGTGATGCGTGCGACGTTTCCTGCGGGGACGGTGAGTGGGTCGCCGAAGGTGCGGGCGATGCAGGTGATCAACGAGATGGAGAAGAGCAAGCGGTGTGCGTATGCGGGGGCGGTGGGGTATCTGGGTTTCGATGGGAATCTGGATTCGTGCATTGCGTTGCGGACGGTGGTGCTGACGAAGGGGAAGGCGTTTGTGCAGGCGGGTGCGGGGATTGTGGCGGACAGCGTGCCGGAGAGCGAGTATCTTGAGACGGTGAACAAGGCGGCGGCGGCGCTGCGTGCGGTGGAGCGTGCGGGGAGGCTTGCGGGCGCTTGACCTGCGGGCGGAACCGTCCTAGCCACCAATTGATCCCCGGTTTTTATATTTTACTGATTCCATGCCATCCAAATCCAAACAGCATTTTCATTTCATCGGCATCTGCGGCACAGCGATGGGGGCGGTCGCGGCGGCGATGAAGGAGCGTGGGTTCCGGATCAGCGGGAGTGACAGCGCGGTGTATCCGCCGATTTCGACGTTTCTGGAGTCGCGGGGGATCACGTTGGAGAAGGGGTATCGGGCGGCGAACATTCCACCGAAGGCGGATTTGATTGTGGTGGGGAATGCGATTTCGCGTGGGAATGAGGAGTTGGAGGAAGTGCTGAACCGGAAGTTGCGGTATGTGTCGATGCCCGAGGTGCTGAAGGAGCATTTCCTGAGGGGGAAGCGGAATTTTGTGGTGACGGGGACGCATGGGAAGACGACGACGACGTCATTGCTGACGTGGCTGCTGCATGCGGGCGGGAAGGATCCGAGTTATCTGATCGGGGGTGTGCCGCGGAATTTCGATGGCGGTGCGAAGTTTACGGACAGCGAGTTTTTCGTGCTGGAGGGGGACGAGTACGACACGGCCTTTTTCGACAAGCGGTCGAAGTTTCTGCATTACCTGCCGGAGGCGGTGATTGTGAACAACATCGAGTTTGATCACGCGGATATTTTTGAGGATCTGGAGGCGATCAAGAAGAGCTTCCGGCTGTTGCTGCGGGTGGTGCCGCGGAACGGGGTGGTGTTTGCGAATGGGGATGATGAGAACGTGCTGGATGTGATCAAGAATGCTCCGGCGCCGGTGGTGACGGTTGTGTTCGGGCCTGAGAACAACCATCGGATCACGGATGTGGTGTATGAGGAGGATGCGACCCTGTTTACGATCAATGCGCAGCGGTACACGGTGCCGATGAACGGGGATTACAATGTGAGGAACGCGGCGATGGCGGTGAGTGCGGCGGAGTTTGCGGGGTTGCCGCCGGCGACGATTGCGAAGGCGTTGTCTGAGTTCAAGGGGGTGGCGCGGCGCCAGGAGGTGAGGGGGGAAGTGAATGGGGTGAAGGTGATTGATGATTTCGGGCATCATCCGACGGCGATCAAGGATACGACGACGGCGTTGAAGCGCCGGTATGTGGGTCCGGGACACAAGATGGTGGCGATTTTCGAGCCGAGGTCGAACACGACGCGGCGGAAAGTGTTTCAGCGGGAGCTGGCGCTGGCGCTGGGGGCGAGTGAGGTGGTGATTCTTGCGCCGGTGGCGGATCCTCACAAAGTGCCGGAGAATGACCGGCTGGATGTGAACCGATTGCTGGATGACATCCGGGTGATGGGTCGGGAGGCGTGGATGGAGCCGGATGTGGATGCGATTGTGGCGCGGGCGGTGAGTGCGGTGCAGCCTGGGGATACGATCACGGTGTTTTCGAATGGCGGGTTCGGGGGGATTCACGGGAAGCTGCTGGAGGC
>CANHUG010000194.1 GCA_947462995.1 Verrucomicrobiales bacterium
CGACGATGGGAGCGGCGACGGATCTGCTGAACGAGGGATTGCGGCGATTGCTGGTGAACAGCGTGTTCTGGGGATTGAAGCTGCCGGTGCCGGAGAAGGCGGACGTGACGTTCGTGGATCCGTATGCGCCGAGTATGTATGGATTCGACAGCGAGCGGAAGAATTTCAAGGTGAGCGAGCTTGGGCTGGGCAAGGCGCTGCCTCCGCGTGCGGAGTGAGGGTGTGAGGAAAACGACGAGAACTGACTAACTGAATTCATGAAGCAATCCAATCTGTTTGTGCGCTGCCTGCGTGGTGGCTTGACCCGGTCGCTGATGATGGTGGTGCTTGCCAGTATGGCGGCGCGGATGCCGGCAGCGGAGGGGAAGAAGAAGGATCCGACGAATGTGACGGCGGAAGTGACGCGGGCGGTGAAGGACGAGAGCCTGTCGATTGCGGCGGCGAATTCGGTGTTCGGGGATACGGCGGACGGGGTGCCGAAGAAGCTGCGGGTGGAGTACCGGGTGGGCGGGGAGACGCTGGTGAAGGAAGTGCCGGAGGGCGGGCAGTTGGAGATTGCGGCACCTGCGGGCGGGCATCTGGAGATTGTGAAGGCGGTGTATGGGCCGGCTGACGGTTCGGTGCCGGTGAGTCGGGCGGCGTTGTCGGAGGAACCTGGGGAATTGCTGGATGTGCCTGCCGGGTTTGTGGTGGAGCATGTGCTGAGGGCGGATCCGGCGGTGCATGGGTCGTGGATCTGCATGGCGCGGGACCCGAAGGGGCGGTTTTTGCTAGGCGGGCAGAATGGTCAGCCGATCACCCGAGTGACGGTGGAAGGCGGCAAGTGTGTGAAGGCGGAGGTGATGAAGATTCCGGTGAATGAGACGATGGGCATGCTGTTTGTGGACAAAGTGCTCTACATCAACGGGAACGGCAGCAAGGGATTCGGGCTGTACCGGAGTCGGGATCCGAAGGGGGACGAGAGTTATGACGAAGTGGAGTTTCTGCGGGCGTGGAATGGCGGGTCGGGCGAGCACGGGGCGCATGCGCTGGTGCTGGGGCCGGACCGGATGCTGTATGCGGTGTGCGGGAATTTCACGGATGTGCCAGGGGATCTGGCGGAGAGTTCGCCGCACCGGAGTTATGGTGACGATCTCGCGATCCGGCGGATGGAGGACGGGAACGGTTTCGGGGCCGGGAAGCAACCGCCGGGCGGGTATGTGGCGCGGATGGATCTGGATGGGAAGAACGCGGAGTTGTTTTCGGCCGGGCAGCGGAATGATTATGATATTGCTTTCAATGCGGATGGTGAGCTGTTTGGATTTGATAGTGACATGGAGTACGACTGGGGCAGTCCGTGGTACCGGCCGGTGCGGGTGTTTCATGCGGTGCGCGGCGGGGATCATGGATTCCGCGAGGGGAGTGCGAAGTGGCCGGAGTACTATGCGGACGGTTTGCCGGCGTCGGTGAACATTGGGATCGGGTGTCCGACGGGGACCGTGTTCGGGACCGGTGCGAAGTTTCCGGAGAAGTACCAGAAGGCGATGTACATCTGCGACTGGACGTACGGGCGGCTGATTGCGGTGCATCTGGCACCGGCGGGGGCGAGTTACCGGGGGACGTGGGAGAATTTCGTGGCACCGAAGTCGCTGCACAGTGCGCAGGGGAAGGTGCCTTTGAATCTGACGGATGCGTTAGTGGGCGAGGACGGGTCGCTGTATTTCACGGTGGGCGGGCGCGGGACGCAGGCGGATTTGTTCCGTGTGAGTTATGCGGGGAAAGAGCCTGCGGCGGTGCTGGGGGCGGACAAGCTGCATGATGCGGCGGGGAGCGAGGCGCGGGGATTGCGGAAGGAACTGGAGGCGTACAATGTGAAGCCTGATCCTGCGGCGGTGGCGTTTGCGTGGCCGCATCTGGGGCATGCGGATCGGTTTGTGCGGTATGCGGCGCGGATGGCGGTGGAGCGGAATCCTGTGAGTGAATGGCAGGCGAAAGCGCTAGGGGAGAAGCGGCCGGATGCGGCATTTTCGGCGCTGCTGGCGCTGGCGCGATTGGGAGGAAAGGAGACGCAGCCTGCGATCATGCAAGCACTGACGGGATTTGCGTCGGCTGGGTTGAGCGAAGAGCAATTGCTGGCGAAGCTGCGGGTGGTGCAGGTGTCGATCGCGCGTCAGGGCGTGCCGGGTGGATTGGTGGCGGCGGGGTTGCTGGTGGACGTGGACCGGTTGTATCCTGCGAAGACGCCGGAGTTGAACCGTGAGTTGTGTCAGGTGCTGCTGGCGTTGAATGCGCCGAGGGCGGTGGCGCGGACGGTGGCGCTGCTGAAGAGTGCGGCGACGCAGGAGGAGCAGGTGACGTATGCGGTTTCGCTGCGGGTGGTGAAGGAAGGATGGAATCCAGAACTGCGGCGTGATTACTTTTCGTGGTGGAGCACCGGGGCGGTGGCGGAACATCCGCTGGCGGTGACGCAGTGGTTCACGGACGCGGGGATCCGGTACAATAACGGGGCTAGCTATCAGAATTTCCTGAAGCAGGCGCGTGAGGACGCGTTGGGCACGATGACGCCTGAAGAGGTGGCGGCGCTGGGGGATTTGAGCAAGCTGCCTGCGCTGGAGCGGCCGCCGGTGGTGCCGCGGGCATTTGTGAAGGAGTGGACGACGGCGGATCTGAAGCCGCTGCTCGGCAAGGCGTCGAAGGGACGGGATTTTGCGCGGGGGAAGGCCGGGTTTGAGCTGGCGCAGTGTGCGTTGTGCCATCGATACGGTGATTTCGGCGGGGCGGTGGCTCCGGACCTGACGAATGTGGCGACGCGTTTCAAGCGCGAGGACATTCTGGAGGCGATTACGGAGCCGTCGAAGGTGGTTTCGGAGCAGTACACGAGCACGGTATTCACGCTGAACGACGGGAAGACCGAGGCTGGGCGGATCAAGCAGGAGACGGCGGACAAGGTGGTGATTGTTCCGAATCCGTTTGATCCTGCGACGACGACGATCAGCAAGGCGGACATCAAATCGCGCGAGCTGTCGAAGGTTTCGATCATGCCGCCGGGGCTGCTGAACACGTTCAGCGAGGACGAGATTCTGGATCTGATTGCCTATCTGGAATCGATGGGCGACCCGCAGCACCCTAACTTTGCGAAGTGAGGGTGTGAGGCGGGACCTGCGGTGGTGCGGGTCCCGCGTTCCGGATCAGCCGAGGAACTTGCCGGGATTGAGGAGGCGGCTGGGATCGAGGGCGTTTTTGACGGCCTGATGGAGGGCGCGGCCGGCGTCGTTGACGGCGTCTGGGAACCAGCGTTTTTTGGCGATGCCGATGCCGTGTTCGCCGCTGATGACGCCGCCGAGGCTGAGGACGTGGCGGAAGAGGTCGTCGAGAGCGTCGTCGGCGCGGGCACGCTGATCCGGGTCCTTCATGTCGGGGACCATGATGTTGACGTGGATGTTGCCGTCGCCGGCGTGTCCGAAGCAGGCGACGGGGAAGCCGCTGCGGATCTGGAGGCCTGCGGCGAATTCGACGAGATCGACGAGACGGCTGCGGGGGACGACGACGTCCTCGTTGAGTTTGGTGAGGCCGGTGTGGCGGAGACTGTAGGAGAATTCGCGGCGCATCTGCCAGAAGGCTTCGATTTCCTGGTCGGTGGTGCCGGGTTTGATGCTGATGGCGCCGTTGGCGCGGAGGAGACGGGTGACTTCGCGGAGTTCGGTGCCGACGCCGGCGGCGGAGCCGTCGAATTCGGCGAGGAGGTGGGCTTCGCCTGGGGGGATGCGGTCGGGGCCGAGGTATTCGCGGGCGGCGTTGAGGGTGAAGCTGTCGGTGATTTCGAGGGCTGAGGGGAGGAAGCCTGAGCCGAGGATGAGTTGGACGGCGGCGGCGGCTTCTGCGAAGGTGCGGAAGGTTGCACCGACGATGGCGCGGGCCTGGGGGTGGGGGATGAGGCGGAGGGTGATTTCGGTGACGATGCCGAGCATGCCTTCGCTGCCGACGAAGAGACTGGTGAGGTCGAAGCCCTGACGGTTTTTGTGGCAGCGGCCGCCGGCGTTGATGATGGAGCCGTTGGGGAGGACGACTTCGAGGCCTAGGACGTAGTGGCGGGTGACCCCGTATTTGAGGCAGCGAGGGCCGCCGGCGTTGGTGGCGACATTGCCGCCGAGGGAGCATTCGCGGAGGCTGGCTGGGTCAGGCGGGTAGTACCAGCCGAGTTTGCGGACTTCGTCTTGGAGTTCGCCGGTGATGACGCCTGGCTGGACGACGGCGACCCCGTCGGCAGGGTTGATTTCGAGGATGCGGTTCATGCGTTCCATGGCGAGGACGATGCCGCCGTTGATGGGGACGCAGCCGCCGACGTAGCCGACCCCGCCGCCGCGGACGGTGACGGGGATCTTGTGTCGTGCGGAGAGGGACATGACGGCGCTGACGTCGGCAGCGGATTCGGCGAAGACGACGGCGTCTGGTTCTTTTGAGGCGAACCATTTGTCCGAAGCGCAGCGAGCGAGGTCTTCTGGGGTCCGGGAGACCTTGTCCGGCAGCAACGATTCCAGTTCAGCGATCCAACTCATTGGTGAGCCTTAGAACGGCTCCCGGCGGGAATCCAGCAGCATTGCGGCGGGTGGGGTGTGCTGGGGTATGTTCTGGACACGGGCAGGGCGAGATGGGGTGGGGCCAGCCGCCAGCGTGTGCAAGTAGACAGACCTCTTCGAGGGGGCGGGGATTCGAGAAGGGGGCGGGGCAGGTGCGCTTGAATGGTGCCGGGCCAGCGGGCTGGCTCCGGGAAAGCGGCAGCAGGCTTCCGCAGTCCAAGGGCCTTCGGCCGGGCGGTGCGCGACGAGTACAAGAAGACAGACCTCTTTGGGGGGGTGCAAGAAGACAGACCTCTTTGGGGGGGTGCGAGGGGGTGCGAGGGGGGATCGATGGGGCGGGAGGGCCGGTACGTTGCCAAAAAGACAGACCTCTTCGAGGGGGCACTTCGATGGGGCGTGGTGATTTTCTGGTCCTGCACCCGTTCGCCGGGGGTGGGGGCTTGACTGGGTGGGGGAGGGGGGGCTAGTGTGAGGACGTGTCGGGAATATGCATTACAGTGGGGTGGAATGGCGATGGGAGGTTCGGCGGTCTGGAGGGGCTGTCCGAGTGGTGTGGGGGTGTGAATGGGGTGCGGGGTGCCGGGGAGGGGTGGCGACGAAGTGATTTCTGCGAGCGATGAAAGATAGAGCCTTCGGATTACTGGCGGTCCTGTACGCGGCGAGCGATGCGTACAGGGAGGGGCTTGGCGGGAAAAACGAGATGATCAGATGGGCGTTATTGGTCGGAATGCTGATCGCGTGGGGATTGTGTGTGTTTTGCGAGCGGCGTGAGAAGAAGAAGGGAGAGGGGCGGGAAGGTAAGGGGGAGGGATCGAGCGTGCTGGAGCGGGTGGGGTTCGGGGTGGCGTTGATGATGATGGTCAGTCTGAAGTTTGATGATGGGTTCTACGGGAGGCATGTGGTTCTCGGGAGGGTGTATGCGGGTTGTTTCGGGGTTCTGGTCTGTGCTTTTTTTGCGCTTCGCTGGCGTTCCCGGAAGGAGGCTCGGGAGTGTGATGGGGAGGGGCGGCCGGACAAGGTTGCGTTTGTGATGGGGATCGTTGCCTTGCTGCTGATGGGGTTCAATTTTGCGATGGGTGTCTATGGGAGCAATTTCGTGTTGCCGTGCATTTTCTTCGTGTGTCTTGGGGTCTCGATGTGTCTGGAGTACATCCTCGACGCTGGTCGAGGAGCGGGGAGTCGGGCGCGTGAGGGTGACGGGGGGCGGGGTGCTGGGGAGCGGTGCCAACGAGCTGATTCTTGCGAGCGATGAGAGATAGAGCCTTCGGATTGCTGGCGATCTTGTTTGCGGCGAACGATGCCTATGATGAAGGGCTTGGCGGGAAGAACCTGACGATCAAATTGGTGTTAGCGGTTGGGTTCGCGATCACGCTGGGGCTGTATGTGTTTTGTGAGGGGCGTCAGATGAAGAAGGGAGAGGGTCGGGAAGGAGGGGGGGAGGAGAGTCGGATGGGAACGGGAGCATTCTCAGTTATGGTGATCAGTTTGGATTTTGGTGATGGTTCCTTCGTGAGGCATGTGTTTTTCGGGGTCGTGTTTGCGGTTTTGTTCGGGATGCTGTTTTACTATTATTTTGCGTTTCGCAGGCACCGCCGGAAGGTGGTTAGGGAGCGTGATGGGGAGGGGAGGCCGGATAAGGTTGTGTTTGTGATGGGGGTCGTTGCCTTGCTGCTGACTGGGTTCAATTTTGCGACGGGTGTGTATGGGAACAACTTCATGCTGCCGTGCATTTTCTTCGGGGGGCTTGGGGTTTCGATGTGCCTTGAGTACATCCTGGACGCTGGTCGAGGAGCGGGGAGTCGGGGGTGTGAGGGAGAATCGGTTGTAGAGGGTGGAGGGGCGGACATGAAGACGCCCTGACGGAAGTGATTCCGACAGGGCGTCCGGGATTGGTTGAAGATGAGGGGGACGTCTGGTCAGACGAATTTGGTGATGCCTGGGCGGGGCATGGGGGATGGGGTGAAGGCGGAGTCCCATTTGAGGTCGTCCGGGGCGAGGTCTTCTTCGGACTTCATGAGTTGGTCCCATGTGATGCGTTTGCCGGTGTAGGCGGCGGTGCGGCCCATGATGGCGAGGGCTGTGGAGTGGCACATCCAGTCGCCTTCGAAGAGAGGTTTGCCTTCACGGACGGACTGGAAGAGTTCCATGTGTTCGTAGACGTACATGTTGACGGGGGCTTCGCCGCGGTCGCGCCATGCTTTATCGCCGGTGATGCGGAGACCGCCTTTGATGGTGGCTTTGCCTTTGGTGCCGAGGATGTAGTCGGCGTTTTCGTTTTCGCAGTTGGGGGTCTGGCGGCTGCAGACGGAGGCGAGGACACCGTTAGGGTATTCGTAGATGACGCTGAAGTGGTCGAAGATGTTGTAGCCTTCAGCGCCTTCGAAGGGGACCTGGCGGCCGCCATTGCCGTGGCAGGCGATGGGGTTCTGGTCGAGGAAGGCCCAGCCGACTTTGTCGACGGAGTGGACGGCTTGTTCGACGAGACCGTCGCCGCCGAGCCATGAGAAGTTGTACCAGTTGCGGACCTGCCATTCGACGTCGCTCCATTCTGGTTTGCGGTCTTCC
>CANHUG010000195.1 GCA_947462995.1 Verrucomicrobiales bacterium
AACCGACGAGCAACACAGGAATCGGGAAAAAGACCCGTCCCCCTCCCTCCGCAGAGTGGCTGAATCCTTCTTCCTTCCCACAAAATCAGAAGATACCATCTGTAAGACGGGCTGCACTAGTGTCAGGTGCCTCGGGTTGGAGGTGGAACCCGGGGATCTGTTGGCGCGTGTGGTAGATTCTCACCAGACTCAGCCGCCCGCAGCCCGCTGGACGGTCTCCCAGCGTGATCGTCTCGGGGAGGCATCGTGACTGATCCCTGCCTCCACACCTTCCAGCCACCGGTTCGGGGGATGACTTTTTGCGATCAGTGGGGTGCCGCATCCCGCAGCGCACTGAGGTGGCGGGCATCTTCAGCATCCACTGTCAGCGGTCAGTCGGTCTCATTGAAGCGACACCGCCACCACCCGGCCCCTCACCCACCACCGCTTCAACCCACCACCGCTCCAGAATCCCACCCCCCCTCACTCAATATACGCCGTCCCATTCAGACTCAGCAGCACCTGACAAAGTTCCATCAGCCCGCCTTCACCGGCCGCCGCCGCAAACGCAACGCACTGCGCCACCTCCGCCTCCTCAGGCAACCGCCCCAGCGCCACCAGATACCCGCGCCGGATCTGCGCCTCCAGCCCACCCGGCGCTTCCTTCCGCAGTCTCTCTGCAAACGCCGCCGCCCACGACCTCGCCTGCGGACTGTTCATCAGCATCAGCGCCTGCGGCGCCACCGTCGTCACCGGCCGCGACCCCTGGCTCGCCAGCGGCTCCGGTTGGTCAAACGCCACCATGCTCCCGATCAACTGGCTCCGCTTCACCGTGAAATAGATACTCCGCCGCACGCTGTTCTCATCCCGCGTCCCCGCCCCGTACATCGTCCGGTCAAGCACCCCGCTAACCGCCAGCAGCGAATCCCTCAGCGCTTCCGCCTCCAGCCGCCGCGGCACAAATCGCGTGAATGTCGCATTGTCAGGATCCGCCACCTCCCGCGCCGCATCCCGAACCCCCGTCTGCCGCCATGCCGCACTCGTCATCAGCAGCTTGTGCAGCGGCTTCAACCGCCAGCCACCCCGAATCAGCTCACCAGCCAGCCAGTCCAGCAATTCCGGATGCGTCGGCAGATTCCCCGTCTTCCCGAAATCATTAGGCGACGCCACAATCCCCTTCCCGAAATGATGCTGCCACACGCGGTTCACCGCCACCCGCGCCGCCAGTTGCCCAGCCCCCTGCTCCGTATCCGTCAGCCACGCCGCCAGCGCCCGCCGCCGTCCCGAAAACTTCGCCCCCTCAGGCACCTTCTCCACCCACCGCGACGCCGGCACGCCCACCGGCGTCAGCACTTTCAGAAACCCCTGCGCCACTGTCCCGTCCTTCAACTCCGTGTTCCCGCGCTTCAGATAGTACGTCTCGTTGAAGAAATCCGCCCCCTGCGTGTGCATCCGCAGCGGCGGAAACCCCTCGCCGCACACTAGCACTTTCTCCGTGTGCCGCGGCGGCGCCGCCTCATGCGCCACTACCTTCGCCGCCAGCGCCGCACTCTCAGCATCCCGAGCCTTCCACCACTCGAACAATTGCCCGCGCTCCGCTTCGCTCATCGCCGCACGCCCCGCCGCCGCCTTCGCCTTCTCCAGCAACGCCACCACTCCCGCAGGAATCGCCTCGCCACCCAATCCCGCCCCTGGCTGCGCACTAACAGACAATCTCACCCGCCCCATGTTGTGCTGCCCGTTCAATTGAAACTCCAGCACCACCCGCATCCGCCGCGATCCCGCAGGCAGCGGCTCCCCTAACGTGAACACCGCCGCATGATCCTTCCCGAACTGCGGATCCACTGCCCACCCCGACTTCGGATTGTCATCCAGCGCCGACGCCACACTCAATCCCCCGCTGTCCTGCTCGAAATCCGCCACCGCCTTCGCCAGCTTCACCTCCCGTTCCTCGCCGCCAGCCATCTTCTCATAAACCCGGATCCGGCTCAGCCCGATGTTCCCGTTAGGCGCACGACCCGGCCCGCCCCCCACCATCGACGGATCCGCTAACGCTTCCAGCTTCACCGCCGCCACCGCACCACTCAATTCACCACTAACCAGCTCATACCGGTCCTCCGCTCCATTCACCCCGCTCGCCAGTACCGAACCATCCGCCTGCCGCGTCATCGTCGCTCCCGCATCCGACTTCGCCGTCTGCACCGCCATCGCCGTCCACACCGGAGCCTCCCCTCCCGGCACCCCCGCCTCCAGCCATTCCTTGAACGCCGGCAGCAACGCCTTGTCCCGCGCCGCCACCGCCCCCTTCAACTCCGCCCCGCGCTTCTCCCACTCCGCCCGCGCCGCCGCCGTCTTCTCCGGCTGCGTCTCCAGCTCCACCACACTCCGCGTCGTCGTCGTGAACGTGCTCAGCATCTCGTAATAATCACGCGTCGGAATCGGATCATACTTGTGATCATGACACCGCGCACACCCCACCGTCAGCCCCAGAAACGCCGAGCTCGTCGTGCTCAGCATGTCGTCCATCGCGTCATACCGCGTCCGCTCCACTTCATTGATCGTGATCTGCGTCGGAAACACCCCGCCCCCCAGAAACCCGGTCGCCATCAGCGCCTCGGACTTGTCAGGATCCGTCTCGTCCCCCGCCAGCTGCCACGTCAGAAACTGCGTCCACGGCATGTCCGCATTCAACGCCCGGATCACCCAATCCCGGAAATGCCACGCCCCTTCCCGGTCATAATCATGCTCGAACCCGCTGCTTTCCGCAAACCGCGCCACGTCCAGCCAGTGGCGCGCCCAGCGCTCCCCGTACGCCTCCGACGCCAGCAACCGGTCAATCACCGCCTCCCACGCCTCCGCCGTCGGCGCAGCCGCATACGCCTCAATCTCCTCCGGCGACGGCGGCAACCCCGTCAGCACCAGAAACGCCCGCCTCAGCATCACCTCCGGACTCGCCGCCGCCGCCAGCCCCAGTCCCTTCTCCGCCGCCTTCTTCACTACAAACGCATCCACCGGATGCCCCGCCCCAGGCACCTCCACCTTCGCCAAAGGCCGGAACGCCCACCATTGCCGGTCCTCCTCACTCACCGCACTCTTGTCCCGCGCTGGCTTCTTCCCCGCCACCAACGGCCCGTCATACGCCGCCCCGTCCGCAATCCACGCCTCCAGCGCCCCCACCGCCTCCGCACTCAACGCCGGCCCCGTCCCCGGCATGTGCGGTTCCTCTTCCCGCTTCACCAGCCTCAGCAACCGGCTCCCCGCCACATTGAACGGCACCACCGCCACACCCTCCGCCCCGCCCCGCAGCAGATCCTCCCGCGTCGTCAGATCAAAATCCCCCTTCGTCTTCTCCCCCCCGTGACACTTCACACAATGCTCATTCAACACCCCCTTCACAGTCTCCTGAAACCGCTTCACCCCGCGCTCCATCCGCTCCGCATGATCAGCCGGCACCGGCACCTCCGCCGCACTCGCCGTGGCAGTCAGCATCGCAATCATCGCAGGCAGGGTTCTCATAAGCTCAAATGTCGGATTAAGACAGATCATCGCCCGCTTTCGCAAGGTCCACATCCGGAATCAGGCACTCTCGCACCCACCGCCGGAATTTGATCAGTCTTTCATGGAGACGACGGCATGATCATGGCTTTCCTTTCACCCCGTTATCCTTTGCGTGTCCATGAAATTGCGTCCCCACCTGCTCCCCCTCGCCTGCGCCGCCGCAGCCCTCGCCTTCCCGGCCGCCGCCGCCGCTCAGGCCGTCATCACCGAATTCATGGCCGACAACAACTCGGTCAGAGCCGACCAGGACGGCGATTTCAGCGACTGGATCGAAATCCACAATCCCTCCGCCTCTCCCGTCAATCTCGAAGGCTGGACCCTCACCGACAACGCCGCCCTCCCCGCTCGCTGGTCCTTCCCCGCCGTCTCCCTCAACCCCGGCGACTACCTCGTCGTCTGGGCATCTAACAAAAATCGCCGCACCCCCGGCAGTCAACTCCACACCAACTTCCGCCTCGACCCCTCCGGCGAATACCTCGCCCTCATCAAACCAGACGGCGCCAAAGCCACCGAATTCGCTCCCGTCTTCCCGCCCCAGGTCCCCAACCTCGCCTACGGCTTCGCCGCCCAGACCAATTCCGTCAAACCGCTCGCCCAGGGATCCACCGGCCGCGTCCTCGTCCCCACCGACGCATCCCTCGCCGACTCATGGCGCACCCCGGAATTCAACGACGGCTCATGGACCGCCGCCACCAACGGCATCGGCTTCGAAACCGGCACCAACGAATTCGGCCCAGGCTGGACCGGCGATGTCTCCGCCGACGGCCCCGCCGCCTACTACCGTCTCCAAGAACTCGGCACCCCAGGCATCCTCGCCGTCAACGCCGTCGCCAACGGCCCCGCCGGCACCTACTCCGGCGGTGTCCTCCAGAACATCGGATCCGTCCAGCCCCCCACCTACGGCGGCTTCGACTCCGTCAACACCGGCGCTCGCTTCGACGGCACTAACGACAAGATCGACATCCCATGGCAGGCCAATCTCAACGCCGCCTCCTTCTCCTTCTCCTTCTGGATGCGCTGGACCGGCGGCAACGGCTCCACCCACCGCGCCCTCCTCACCAGCCGCGAAAGCTCCCCCATCCGCGGCTTCACCGCCTACATACTCCCCACCACCAACCAACTCTCGTTCTGGACCGGCACCGGTTCCGCATGGGAAACCCTCGACGCACCAGCCGCCACCGGCACCGTCACTCCTAACCAGTGGTACCACGTCGCCGGCACCTTCGACGCCATCTCCCGTCTCAAAACGCTCTACCTCAACGGCACCCAGATCGCCCAGAACACCGCCACCGCCTACACCCCCAACTCCCAGTTCCCTCTCCGCATCGGCTCCGGCTCCACCGAAGGCGCTGGCCAGTTCTGGTTCGCAGGCGATCTCGACGAAACCACCGTCTTCGACCGCGCCCTCTCACCCGCAGAGGTCCTCGCCCAGTTCCAGTCCGCCACCACCGGCACCGCCGGCACCGAAGCCGCCGCCACCATCGCCGCACAGCTCCCCACAGGCTGGTGGCGTCTCAAAGACAGCACCTCCCCAGTCTCCATCACCGCCACTAACTCCGGCACCACCGGCACCCCCGCCAACGGCAACTTCATCGGCACCATCAACGGCGGCGTCAGCGGCCCGCGCCCACCCTCGGAAGCCGGCATGCCCGCCGACAATCTCGCCCCGCGCTTCTCCGGCGGCTACATCGAAACCCCCTACCACGCCTCCCTCAACCCATCCATCTTCACCGTCGAATGCTGGGCCCGCCCCACCGGCGGCACCGGCACCTTCCGCGCCGTCGTCTCAGGCCGGAACGACCAGAACAGCACCACTTTCGGCTACATCCTCTACGCCGCCAGCAACAACACATGGCAGTTCTGGTCCGGCTCCGGAGCCTCCGGCACATGGGACCCCATCACCGGCCCAGCCGTCGTCCTCAATCAGTGGACGCACCTCGCCGCCACCTACGACGGCACCGTCAAACGCTTCTACGTCAACGGCACCCTCGTCGGCACCGGAACCCTCGCCACTTTCAACCCTAACGGGCTCCGCCCGCTCCGCATCGGCGCTGGCCAGAACGAATCCACCCCAGCCTTCTTCTTCACCGGCGACATCGACGAGGTCGCCATCCACGGCCGCGCCCTCTCCACCGCAGAGGTCTCCTCACGCTACGCCCTCGGCAAAAACAATACCCAACCACCCCCGCTCAACGACTTCTCCAGCCTCATCAGCTCGAATCTCCAGGCCAGCATGCTCGGGATCAACGCCTCCGCCTACTTCCGGCTCCCCTTCTCCATCACCGACACTAACGGGCTCGACTCCATCACGCTCCGCATGAAGTACGACGACGGCTTCGTCGCATGGCTCAACGGGGTCCAGGTCGCCTCAGGCAACCCGCCCGCCACCCCGCTCGCATGGAACTCCGCCGCAGGCGACCGCAGCTCCAATGCCGAAGCCTCCCAGTTCGAATCCTTCAGTCTCAATAACTTCCGCTCAGCCCTCCGCCCCGGCCAGAATGTCCTCGCCATCCAGGGGCTCAACCTCTCCGCCTCCAACCCGGACTTCCTCCAGCTCGCTGAACTCGAAACCCGCTCGGTCGGCGCCTACGCCTCCAACCCAGCCTACCTCACCGTCCCAACCCCAGGCGCAGTCAACTCCAACGGAGCCGCCAACCCAGGCCCGGTCATCTCCCTCGACTCTTTCTCCCCGGCCCTCCCTACCGCCGCCGACGACCTGACCATCACCTGCCGCGTCCAGCCTGTCTTCAACCCCATCGCCTCCGTCAACATCCGCTGGCGCACCGGCTTCAGCGCCGAACAATCCCTCGCCATGAACGACAGCGGCACCAACGGCGACGCCGTCGCCGGCGACTCCATCTTCACCGCCGTCCTCCCTCGCACCAGCTACGCTCAGGGCAATCTCGTCCGCTGGTTCTTCCAGGCCACCGACTCCACAGGCAGTGCCTCCCGCTGGCCTCTCTTCCTCACGCCGACTAACACTCCCCAGTACACCGGCACCATGATCGCCGCCACGGGCTTTACCACCCAGCTCCCCGTCTGGTACTGGTTCGCCCAGAACACCGCCGCCGCCGCCACCCGCACCGGCACCTACGGCGCCGTCTTCTTCAACGGCAAGCTCTACGACAATGTCTTCATCCGCCTCCGCGGCGGCGCCACCTCCACTGGCTCCAAAAAATTCGACTTCAACTCCGGCTATCACTGCCTCATCAACCCCACCGTCGGCACCGTCGAAGAAGCCAATCTCAACGGCACCAGCCTCGGCGGCGCTGACACCATCATCCGCCCCTCCACCTCATTCGAACTCATGCGCCGCGCCGGTCTCCCCGCCTGCGCCGCCTTCCCTGTCATGATGCGTCTCAACGGAGCCCTCGACACCGCCGGCGGCCGCGGCGGCGTCGCCTATTTCGTCGAGCAAGTCGACGAACGCATGCTCAACCGCTACGGTCTCGACCCGGAAGGCGCTCTCTACAAAATGGACCAGCGCTCCAATCTCGAACCCGTCTTCAACGACTCCTTCGACGGGGTCCAGAAACGCACGCGCCTAACCGAAAACAACAGCGACC
>CANHUG010000196.1 GCA_947462995.1 Verrucomicrobiales bacterium
CATCGGATGCCAGTTGCGGGTCTCAAACTGCGCCCCGCTCCGCGTCGTATCCGTCAGCGGATTGTAACAGAGCTTTCCCTGCACCCGGCCTGCGCGGAAGTTCACCAGCTTCGCCCGATTCGTGTTTCCAAGCATGGCGCAGTGCAACGCCTGCGCTTCATGCTCCGGAACAAGCGCCGCCACCGTCTTCAACTCATAAAGCAGGTCATTCACCACAAGGTCAAAGTAGTAGGTCTTTAGAAACGACCCGTGGGACACCCTCACCGGAACCTGCGTGTGCACCTCGTATCCAGCCGCCCTCAGCGTCGCAGCCATCTCATTCTCATACACCCGTTCATCAAATAGTCGCCCCAACCTGTTCTGCGCCGAGTAGGCGTGCCCCATGACCACCGCATCAAGATGGTCAAACTCCTCCTGCGAAAGCTCGCGCAACGGAATCCGACGTTCGATAGGCATGGCCTGAACGTGGCACAACCATCGACATCCAGAAAGCAAATTATTGCCGCCTCGCCGCATCTTTCGCGATCCCGCACTCCCACGCCCATTCATTCCCCAACCTCCCATTCCTCCGCCAATCCCTCTCCCAAACCGCATTCCCCTGCCTCCCATTCCCCTGCCTCTCCCTCTCCCCACCAGCATTCCCCTGCCTCTCCCTCTTCCCACCAGCATTCCCCCGCCCCCCATTCCCCTGCCAGACCCCGCCCTCACGCCTTCGCCTCCAATCCCCTCAGCGTTCCCGTGCTCGTCCCAAACCGCTCCGCCTCCACCCCGAAGTTCTGCGCCATGCTCAGCAGCAGATTCGCCGCCGGAAGCCGCTCGGTCTTGCCTTCAGGCAGCACGCGATGCTCTCCTAACCTGAATCCCCCACCCGCCAGCAGCACTGGCAGATTCCTCGTGGCATGCTGGCCGGTCGCCATGCCGCAACCGTAGAGAATGGCCGTATGATCGAACAGCGTCCCTCCATTGACCGGGTCGGCCTGCGCCTTCAGCAGATCAATCAGGTACGCCATCATCCCAACCTGACAACCTTCGATCGCCTTGAGTGCCTCGACTTCCTTCTCGCGCTCCCCGTGGTGCGAGAACCCGTGGTAACCACCACTCAGCCCGAAATCACCATTCACAAAGCCACTCGTCAGCGTGAACACCCGCGACGAGTCCGTCTGTATCGCCAGCGCGATCAGTTCCATCATCGCCTTCAGATCATGCTCGGTTCCCTTGCCGTGTTCCGGCTCCGGCCGCTGCGCCAATGGCTTCGGCCGATCCAGCCATGGCTCATCCTGCGCGATCTTCCGCTCCATCCCGCGCACCGCCTCCAGATACTCGGCGAACTTCGCCCGATCCTCGCTTCCCAGCGAACGCTCCACCGTCTTCGCCTCGTCCATGACCACATCGAGAATACTGCCATGCCGCGCAAAACGCTCGCGGGCCGCCGCCTTGTCCTTCGCGTCATCATCAAGAAACAGCGCCCGGTACATTCCCCGCAGATCAATCGCCGGAACCTGCACGCCGCTGCGCGTGAAACTGATGAGATTGGCGTCATTCACCTGCAGCGTCATCGAAGGAAATCGCGTGGCCGCACCCACATGTTCCGCCAGGCGCTGATCCAGACTCATGTTCATTTCCGGGAAATTCGCGGCCACCGGCGGCATCACCCCGCTGAGCAGCGTCGGCACGCAGGCATGACCACCCGCCAACCCATGATCCAGATTCGAAAACACCGTCATCTCCCCGCGATGCCGCTCCATCGCACTCAAGGTCGGCGGCATCACATAATCCCGTCCACCCTGTGCCGGAAAAAACGCCTGCGGATAGACCCCGTAGTTATTGGACAGGCACACAAACCGCTTCACCGGCCGTCTCGCCGCCGCCTGCGCCACCGCCCCGGGCATCAGCGATTCCATCACGGGCAAGGCCATGACGACACCAGCATTGCGCAGGAATCGGCGCCGGTCGATCAACTGAGTATGGGCTTTCATGGATCTGGATTCGGTCTTGTCATCCGTACGCATGCTCTCGAGAAGAAATTGCGGGTCATGTCCATCAGGACAGACACCTCATTCCTTCGCAGCTGACTCGGAAACGGACTCCATCCTCCATGCCGTCACCCGCTTGACCACCAGCTCGCCGCCCTTTGCAAAAAGGCTGACATTGAGATTCTCCGGAGGCATGAGTACTGCGGACGGGAAAGGTGATACGGAATACGGCCACCCCAGCCGGAAAACTTCTTGAGGAAAATCGTCGGAATTTCTCGGATTCCTGCCACGCTCCCCATCGTGCCCCAAGGGTTGACGGAGTTCCCCTCACCCGCTCCGCACCGATCACAATTTGCTATGTTATTCAGATCACTCCCGCTCGCTCTGCTGATCAGCACACTCAGCGCCGAAAGCGCATCCGCGCAAACATATCGTGACTGGCAGCATCACGGTTCCATCTGGCTCCTCACCACTCCGGACGGAGCAGATCTTCCCGCCGGATCAGTCGTACGGGATTTTCCCGTCCTGCTGCGACTGAATCGCGAGTTCTTCGATTTCAGCAAAGCCGCACCCGATGGAGCGGATCTGCGCTTCTCCTCCGCCGCCGGAGATCCCCTCTCGTTTCAGATAGAACAGTGGGACCCGGCCAATGGCCAAGGCACCGTCTGGATCCGGGTGCCGGAAATCCAGGGCAATGCCCGTCAGGAACTCCAGATCCATTGGGGAAAGGCGGACGCCGCCACAGAATCCAGTGGAGCCGCCGTCTTCAGTACCGACAACGGATTTGTCAGCGTGCTCCACATGAATGATTCCCTCAAGGACGAACTCGGGGTGATCACACCAAAGAACCAAGGAACCACCACCGGGCCCGGCATGATCGGTCTGGCCCGCCAGTTCACAAAAGGCAACGGCATCAGCGGTGGCGATCATGTGACCAGCTATCCGCATGGTGACAATCCATTCACCGCCGAGGCATGGTTCCGCAGTGAGAGCGCGGACACCTACGTGCTATACTACGGCCGCTACGCCACACGATTGAATGGCAATACCGGCGATGGCAACGAAGTCGGCATCAGCATCGGTTCGCCCCCGAGCCTCGGCTGGGCTTCCGACGGCCCCGGCGGTGCCCGGGGCGCAACGATTCCGCGCATGGGACAATGGTATCACGTGGCGGCATCGTATGAAAACGGCATCAGCCGGATCTTCGTGAACGGAAAGCTCGATGGTGAGTCCAAGCACACCGCGGCCATGTCCGTCGTGAAGGATGTCTGCATGGACATCGGAGGCATGCGAAACGGAAACTACCGCTTCACTGGCGACATCGATGAAGTACGGATCTCGAAAGTCGCCCGGTCGAATGACTGGATGAAGCTGGCCTTCGAGAATCAGAAAGACAACCAGACGCTCGCCGGCCCGGTCGTTCAACCAGGTAATGAATTCACCGTCGCACCGGCACAGGCAATCGTAGACGAAGGATCGACCGTCACGTTCAACGTCAATGCCGGTGGAGCCCTGAAGCTCTACTGGCTGACAGAAGCGCCATTGGAGACCGGCGTAGCTGCCACCGACCGATTCTCGTTCACCCTGAAAGCCCCGCGGGTCACGGCGAACACTTCAACAGTCCTGCGCTGCCGGGCCGTATTCGCCGACGGCGAGAAAACCATCACCATTCCCGTCACCATAAGTGAACACATTCCCGAACCCGCAGTCAAGGTCACCGCGCAACCACAGTGGAATGGCCGGGATTCCATCACAGTAAAGGCATCCGTGCGGCTCAAAGACGGCCCACCAGTCGACGGCACGCCACCAACAAAGATCTCATGGACCGTCGCCGGTGGCGCTGTGCTCAAGGCCGTCGCCGGCGACACCCTGACACTCCATCGATCGCAGTTCACAGGCAAGCTCCGCATCACCGCGACAGCCAGCAACGGAGGCGCGGAATCCCATGACACCGCAGAAATCATCGTCACGGAACCACCGAACGACCCGTGGGTCGAGCGGACTCCCGCCACCGATGAGCAACCCGAAGACAACCAGTTCTACGCACGCAACGATCGGGGCGAGGGCACCCTTCATTATAACGGTAAACTGGATCAGCCGGCCGACTCCGTCTTCCTGAAACTCTACGCCGACGACAAGCTTCTGACCACAGTGACTCAGAAGCTGGAGGAAGGCGGGAAGTATTCACTAACCACGAAGCTGAAGCCAGGCCTGATCAGATACCATGTGGAGTTTGGCACGATCTCGGGCCAAAAGGAGATGGTCTTGCGGACCGTGAGGAATCTCATCTGCGGCGACGCCTACATCATTGATGGCCAGTCCAACGCAGAAGCCACCGGCTCGAACAACGGTCCGGACCTCGACCCGGAAACCCCGCTCAGCTCATGGATCCGCAGCTACGGCAATCAGCACGAGGGCAGCGTGCGCGGCGGCTGGCAAAACGCAGTGCGCACCCGGATCTGGGGGAAGCCTGACTATGGCTCTGCCCAGATCGGCACATGGGGCATGGTCCTTGCACGCAATCTGGTGGAAAAACATCGCATTCCCGTCTGCATCATCAACAGTGCCTATGGCGGCACGCCCATCTATCTGCACCAGCGGAACCCTGACAATCACTTCGACACCAGCGGCGAGTTCTACCAGAGCCCGTACAAAATCTACGGAGGCCTCCTGACCCGGGTCACCGCCGCCCGCCTCACCCACGGGATCCGCGGGATCTTCTGGCACCAGGGCGAGAATGACCAAGGCAGCGGCGCTCCCACAGGCGACTACAACTGGAAGTCGTATCAGCAGTACTTCGTCGACATGGCGGCGGCGTGGAAAGAAGACTTCCCGAACGTCCGCCACTATTACATCTATCAGATCTGGCCGAGTGGCTGCAGCATGGGCGGCACTCCCGCCGGTGACATGCTCCTCGATGTCCAGCGGACCCTGCCGGATCTGTTCTCCAACATGCGCATCATGTCCACGCTCGGCATCGTCAGCAAATCCAGCGGCCGCGGTCTCTGCCACTTCGATGAAGCCGGTTACGCCCAGATCGCCGAACTGATGCAGCCAGTGGTCGAGCAGGACAACTACGGCCTCGACCGCACCAGAATCCTCACCGCCCCAAACCTCAGACGCGCCTTCTTCACCTCATCGAAACATGACGAGGTCGCGCTGGAATTCGACCAGCCCATGATCTGGAAAGACGACTGCAAGGCATGGCTCGAACTCGACCGGTCCGCCGCACCCATCACCTCCGGCAAAGCCACCGGCAACACCATCACCGTCCAGCTCAGCGCACCCGTCAGCGCGAAATCCATCGGATACATCAACGGCGCCCACTGGGACGGAATGCCCGACAAACTGCTCTACGGCACCAACGGCATCGCCGCCCTCGCCTTCTCGGCAGTGAACATCGAATCAACAAAATAGCCCCGCCGACTTATGCCGCTCGCTCAATTCCACAGACTCCTGCTCGTCGTCGTCAGCTTCGCCGCAAGTTCGCTCGGGCTCCCCGCCGATGAGTCTCCTGCCCATCCACCGCTGAATCTCTTACCGTGGCCGAAATCCATCCAGCAAGCCGAGGGCGAGATGGTTCTCCACGAAAAAAGCCGGATCATGTTCGGCGATTCGTCGCTCCAAACCCTTGCCACGATTGTCTCGGACGAGATCTTCCTGCTGAGCGGCATCCGGTTGCCAATCGCCGCCGGAACCGCCGCGGCTGGTGACATCGGTCTCGTGATCGATCCGCAACTCCAAGGGGAAGCATACCAACTGGAGGTCACCGATCGCGCCGTCGCGAAGGGTGGCAGATACGAATCGGTCGCCATGGCCAGCGTCACCCTCGAGCAGGCACTGCAACCACAGGACCGAAAGCTGCGCCTGCCTCTCATCAGTGTCAGCGATCAGCCGGACTATCGGATGCGCGCCATCCAGATGTGCATCAAGCATCAGATTCACGCGATTTCGAAGATCAAACAGGGCGTGGATCTGTGCCGCCAACTCAAACTCAACACGCTCGCTCTGCACGCCAGCAACTACCAGATGCTGTGGATGCTTTGCCCGGCGTTCCGCGAGAACCCGCTCCCGAAGGGCAACACCGACGGCGGGGATACCTATTCGCTCGAAGAAATGCGGGACCTTGTCGAGTACGCGCGGCAGCGCGGCGTTGTCATCATGCCCGAGTGGGGCCCGGCGGACTTCGCCATGCCCGGCGAAATGATGCACTGGTTCTTCAAAGCGCGGCAGTTCGGCGACTACAAGAATTTCGATCCCACAAAGGAGACCCTGCTCGACAATCCCAAGTTCTGGGAGGCCATCGACGACATGACCCACCAGCTAGTCGAGGTGTTCTCCACCACCGAGTACCTTCACGTTGGTGCGCTCGACGGAGAAACGGGCCACTGGGACACCGCTCCCGACCACGCGTTCATGAAGGCTCACAACCTGCGCGGCTCCGGCGACGTCTGGGCATGGCTCCTCAAGCGTCTCTACGAGATCAACAAGAAGCACAGTAAAGAAACGATGGCGTTCGAAGGCGTCAGCCGCAGCGCCGCAGCCCAGGTCAATCTGCCCAAAGACGTTGCATTCTTCGCCTATCAGACGTGGTATTACTCATCGGATCAGATGCTTGCCGATGGGTACCGCGTGCTGAACGCAGCATGGCGTCCGCTTTATACCGTCGGAGGCTACCCCGCCCGCGAGATCTACGCATGGAGTCCGAACATCGTCCGCCACAACATCACCGAGGACATCAACATCACCCTCCCAAAAAGCGACCGCCTCCTCGGGCCGCTCTTGTCCACATGGGAGGGCACTGAGATCGGGCACCTTGAACTGCTGGGCGATCGCGGCGCAGCGATGGCGGAACGCTGCTGGCACGAAGCAGCAGGCAAGTCATGGGACGACTTCAACCGCCGCCTCGCGCCGACCATGGCCGCGCTTTCTGCCATCCAGTTCCCCATGGGCGTCCAAGTCGACGGAGCCATCAAGGACCCGTCGTTCCTACCCCTCGATCACCGGTGGGCCGCCGGCACCGTGTGCTTCGCTGACAAACTCAGCATCACGATGACACCGCGCATCCCGGATGTGAAAATCTATTACACCATCACCGACCCCTACTTCATTTGGGGACCAAACCGCCC
>CANHUG010000197.1 GCA_947462995.1 Verrucomicrobiales bacterium
TCCGAAACCTGCGCCGATACCCCAGCATCGTTCGCCAGCATCTGCAGACCGAACGCCATGTCCGAACTCGTGTTCGCATTGTTCCGCACCGAAACCGCCAGCGTATGCGACCCAGCCGCCAGACTCGGCACAGGAATCACCACCACCGAATCCGCCAAGGGACTCGTCCCGGCCGTCCCCAGCGTGAACGATTGCAACACCGACTCGTTGTCCGCCGCCGCCCCGTTCACATTCGCGTTCGCCGTCGTGTCCGTCGCAAAACTCGTATACGCCTCCGTGTTGTCCGACTTGTTCACCCTCGCCACCAGCACGCCATCCAGATAAACCAGCGCCCCGTCGTCCAGCAGCATCCGAATCCGCGGCGATGTGTACGTCTGCGCCAGCGTGAACGTCGTCCGGAAATACGCGGTGTGCCGATTCCCGCTGTTCGGCGTCGTCAGCGCCGTCCCAAACGCCGTCAACTCCGCCCCGCCAGCCGTGAAATAGACAATCCCCCCGTATCCAAACGGACCAGCGCCACTCCCCTTGTCGAACGACGCCGTGTTCGCCGCACTCCCCACCACCGCCGCCCCGCCAAACGCCGGCCCATTGTAGCCCGCCGCAAAATCCGCAGCCTTCAGAAACCACGTCGCATTGAAATCCGCATCCACACTCACAGGGTCCCGCCCCATCGAATGATGATAATCCCAACTCTGATTCCACGGCACCACCACGACTTCCGCCGCACTGATGCGCTCAGCCACGGATGCAAAGGTGAAAACGACAGCGAGGATGGAAGGTAGCGGTTTCATCTCCTTAGACTCTGCCAGCACGCCGACAACTCTGTCACGAATTTTTCATCTTTTTTTCGCGTACGCGGTTGACACTCGTTTCCGCCTCGTTCGCGCCGCCCACCCGAGATTTTCCTTGGCAGATCATTAAAGAATCCGTTAATCCGTACGCGGCTGGTATTAATCAGCCACCCCCCCCGAAAACAACCGCCGATCCCCCCGGATTCCGGCACATCCAACCAAATCCTCATGCAAATCAGGAATCTGGCTGCGCTCGCTCTGATCACAAGCACCGCCGCCGCCCACTCGCAGGTCTTCACCGGTCCCTACGGCCCTGGTGGCACATGGAACGTCTACCGCGTCATCACCACCGTCGCCACATGGGACGCCGCCAACACCGCCGCCCTCGCCGCCCAGGCCTCCTCAACTGGCCTCCCTTCCCTCGTAGGCAATACCGCCACTGGTCACCTCGTTCAGATCAGCAGCGACGAAGAAAACACCTTCGTCGCCATCGCCGCCGCCCTCGCCCCAGGCTCCGGCAACTCCAGCGTCTGGCTCGGTGCCAATGACCGCAATCTCGAAGCCGGCACCAGCCCAGTAGGATGGGAATGGTCCGGCACCACCGGCGGCTCAGGCACCGCAGGCGCTCAAGTCATCGGCACCGACACCCAATACTTCGCGTGGGCCCCCGGCGAACCCAATAACTCCGGCACAGAAAACGCCGCTGAAATGCGCACCGACGGCCGCTGGAACGACAACAAGCACAATCTCTCCACCGTCACCCGCCGCTACGTCATCGAATGGAGTCTCGGCCTCCCCTCCGCTCCCGAAGGCGCATGGCAGCACCCAATCTACTACACCGCCCCATACGGCCCCGGCGGTACATGGAACCTCTATAAAATGGTCGCCGCAGGCCAGAACTTCGACACCGCCCGCTCCCTCGCCGTCAGCACCACCGCAGGCTCCACTGGCATCGCCGGCGTCGCCTCCGGTGCCCTCGCCTCACTCACCGGCTCCCTCGCCACCGTCGCCTCCCAGCAGGAAAACGACTTCATCTTCCGCATCTCCGGCTACGCCGGCGCCAACTCCATAGCCACATGGCTCGGTGCCACCGACGACCCAGCCCGCGAACCCGGCGCTTCCGAATCCGGCACCAGCAAAACCTCCGGCTGGAAATGGATGGACCGCAACGGCGGCGAATCATGGTCCTATCAGAAATTCGCCACCCGCTTCCCTCTGAACTCCGCAGAAAACCCTGACAATTCAGGCGGCACCGAAAGCGCCATCGAACTCCTCGGCACCAGCTTCTGGAACGACATCACACCCGCCGCCGGAACCCTCCGCCGCTACGTCATCGAGTGGCAGACCGAAAGCACCTCCCCCATCGCCGGAGCAGCCGTCCCAGCCCCCATCCTCCCCGCACCCACCCCAGCCCTCGCCAACGCCCACGCCGTCGGCACATGGGCCATCAAGGAACAGCGCGCAGGTCTCCTCGCCGCCAACCTCCCAGGCGCGCTCGCCCTCGTCTACGCCAACACCGCGACCTCCGCCACCCAGGCCACCCGCCCAGTCCTCTCCCAGACCGACAACGCGGTCTCAGGTGCCACCGGGCGCTCCACCACTGGCCTCTTCTGGCCCAAAACAGACCTCGTCGGCGATGTCGCCAGCTCAGACGATAACAACTACACGGTCTTCGCCAAAACCAAGGTCAATCTCGCCGCCACCGGGCCCTACACCATCAACGTCCACAGCGATGACGGCTTCTTCTGCCGCATCAGCGGCCCAGGCACCGTCACCATCTCCCAGGTCAGCGGCGCTGGCATGCAGGACCCCGGCGACTCCGCCTTCTACTACCCCTTCGGCATCGGCGACTCCAACACTCGCGCCGTCTTCACCGTCTCCACCCCCGGCGACTACGATGTCGAATACATCGGCTGGGAAGGCACCAGCAACTCCTTCCAGGAGGTCTCATGGTGCGAAGGTGCCGCCCCCAATGACTGGGACGGCAACTGGAAACTCCTCGGCGCAGCTCCCACCGGCACCCCGGTCCTCGCCGCCGCCGCTTCCTTCAACGCCCCCGCACCCACCGGCAACACATGGCAGATCCGCGCCATTACCCCCGGCTCCGGCGGTACCCTGACCACCATCCCCGGCGCTTCCACCGCCCTCCAGAACAGCGTCGCCACCACCGACTCCGTCGCACCGGTCATCAACTTCGCCGACTCCAATAACGCCGGCGGCCGCGGGCTGTTCACCCTCGATACCCCGCAACCAGCCGACACCACCGCCGACGACAACAACTACTCATGGGGCGGCCGCACGCTCCTCACCGTCCCAGCCGCCGGCATCTACACCATCGGCTCTCACGCCGACGACTCCGTCGCCATCCGTCTCCTCAACGGCGCAAAATGGCGCGGCCGCGTCTGGAGCACCACCGCCCAGGGCCACATCGACACCAATGACGACTCCGTCATGTACTGGTTCGTCGGCTCCGGCGACGCCAACATCCGCGCCGCCGCATGGTTCCCCGCAGCAGGCACCTACGAAATCCAGTTCCTCCACTACGAAGGCACCGGTGGTTCCTACGCCGAACTCTACTACGCCCCAGGCGCCCAACTCGCCGACAACGACACCGGCGCATGGAAACTCATCGGCGATCCCTCCGCCGTCCAACCTCTCCTCCCGCCCGTCATCGCAGGCTCTCCCTCCGCCTCCACAGGCCAATGGGGCACCCGCTACGTCCGCTTCGCCGGCACCACCATGAATACCATTCAGGACGCCGTCGCCGCCCTCAACTCCAACGCCGGCGAAAGCGTGTACGGCACCGCCCAGGTCATCAACTACTCAGACCCCTCCCAGCCAGGCACCGCAGGCCTCTTCGGCGGCGATCAACCACTCCCCGGTGACCTCGAATTCACCGATGACAACGACGTCGTCGTCCAGGCCCGCGCCACCATCTTCGTCCCCACCACCGGCCTCTACACCTTCGGCGTACGCTCCAGCGAAGGCTTCGCCCTCCGCATCGGCAACAACCCATGGCTCAGCCGCAACGGTACCGGAGGCATCGACCCCGCCGACCCCACCGTCCTCACATGGTCCGCAGGTGCCACCGGCCTCTCGGAAATCGTCACCCGCTCGCTCATCACCCTCCCCGCAGGTTGCCACCAGATCGAATTCATCGCCTTCGACCGCTCCCGCGACTTCATGGCCGAACTCTACGCCATCCCCGGCAACCAACTCGGCACCGGAGAATACGCCGCCGGAGCCACCGCCAACAACGGCGCTATCACCATCAACGCCGCCGACGGCTGGCGTCTCGTCGGCTACAAGGCCTCCCCAACCCCCATCGGCTTCATCGGAGCCAAAGCCCCCGGCTTCTCCGTCGTCCAAACCCTCCCATTCACCACGACCCAGCCCGCCGGCTGGGGCATCACCGCCGCCCAGACCGACAACTGGCTCGCCACCCAGCCGCTCACCACGCTCGTCAATCGCGACATGATCAACCTGCGCGACCCCGCAGGCGGCACCGGGCTCTTCCCTAACGACTACCCGAACCCCAACGATGTCGCCAGTGTCGACGACAACTTCTTCGTCTCACGCTTCGAAGGCACTCTCGTAGTCCCAGTCACCGGCACCTACAACGTCGGCTGGCAAGGCGACGACGGCGGCTACCTCGAATTCCTCACGCCTCCCCAGGGCGCTCAACCGGTCTTCACTCGCCTCATCGCCAACGCCATCGGCTCCGCCACCATCACCGCAGCCAGCAACGGCAACCCCAACTCCCGCATCGAACTCAACGCCGGCGGCGGCAACACCCGCACCTCCGGCGAGGTCTTCCTCGAACAGGGCGAATACCCAGTCCGCGTCCAGTGGTTCGAAGGGAACGGCGGCGCTTACTTCGAGGTCTTCGCCACCCCCTCCAACGCCAATGGCCGCGTCATCCGCCTCATCGCCAACGGCGGCGCCACCTCAGCCACCGACACCGATGGCCTCCAACTCGTCAATCCTGACCTCAATGTCCTCAACTACGGTCTCGAGTCCAACACGTTCTCCCTCACTTTCTCCTCGATCCCCGGCGCTTCCTACCGCGTCGAATCCGCAGAAAGCCCAGCCGGACCATGGGCCACCGTCGCGCCCTCGGTCATCGCCGCCTCCGTCACCACCTCATGGAGCGGTCCCGTCACCCCAGGCACCGAACCCGGCCGACGCTTCTTCCGCGTCCGCAAAAACTGACGCCCGTCCCCTCCATTAACGCCCCCAAAAGGGCCCTTCCTCCGCACCGGGGGCGTTCCGAGAAATCGGGACGCCCCCGGCTTTTTTCCATTTCCTCCCGCCCCTTTCCGCAGGATGCCTCCCACCAAACGCCCGCTCTCCCTCCTCCCATGCTCACACGCCGCATCATCCCCTGCCTCGACGTCGATAAAGGCCGCGTCGTCAAAGGCACGAAATTCCTCGAACTCCGCGACGCCGGCGACCCAGTCGAATCCGCCGTCGCCTACAACCTCCAAGGCGCAGACGAACTCGTCTTCCTCGACATCACCGCCTCCTCCGACGGCCGCTCCACCATCATCGATGTCGTCGAACGCACCGCCGAACGCTGCTTCATGCCCCTCACCGTCGGCGGCGGCATCCGCACCGTCGACGACATGAAAGCCATGCTCCGCGCCGGAGCCGACAAGGTCAGCGTCAACACCGCCGCCATCCTCAACCCCGCCATCATCGACGCCGGTGCCTCCACCTTCGGCTGCCAGTGCATCGTCGTCGCCATCGACGCCCGACGCAACGGCGACGGCACATGGCGCGTCTTCACCCACGGCGGCCGCAAACCCACTGACCTCGACGCCGTCGCTTGGGCCCGCAATGTCTGCGCTCGCGGAGCCGGCGAAATCCTCCTCACCAGCATGGACGCCGACGGCACCAAGGCAGGCTACGACCTCGAACTCACCCGCGCCGTCAGCGACGCCGTCTCCATCCCAGTCATCGCCAGCGGCGGCGCAGGCACCCTCGAACACATGGCCGAGGTCCTCTCCATCGGCAAAGCCGACGCCGTCCTCGCCGCCAGCATCTTCCACTTCGGCGAACACACCATCTCCTCCGTCAAATCCTTCCTCGCCTCCCGCGGCATCCCCGTCCGGCTCTGACCCGCCCCTCTCCCCAACCCGTCCCCCAAATCCCCATGGGCCAAAACCTAAAGCCTCCCAGCGACGCCGACTGGTACGCCTGCCCATCCTGCGGCGCTGAAGTCCAAGTCGGCTCCCGCGGCTGCTCCCGCTGCAGCAAAAACGCCCCAAAATCATGGGCCGAAGAACCCCACCTCGACGGCGTCAGTCTCCCCGACGACCCCGACGACTTCGACTACAATGAATTCGTCGATCGCGAATTCGGCCGCTCCGCCTCCATCAAACCGCCCCACCTAGCATGGAAATGGTGGCTCACCGCCATCATCCTCCTCGCCCTCATGATCACAGGCCTCATCTCCAACTGGTAACCCTCACAATTTCACTCCCCACAACGCCATCACCCACCGCAGCACCGCAAACAACCCAGCCGTCAGCACCGACCCCGCAGCCAGCGCCCCGTAAAACCCCAGCCACCTCACCAGCACAGGAAACATCAGAAACATCGGCAGCGTCGGCAGCACATACCAGAAGGTATACCACGCATGATCCGATACCTTCGCCTCCCGCTCCCCAGCCCCAGCCTCATGGTACATCCACACCATCGCAATGATCGACACAAACGGCAGGCTCGCCAGTAACGCCCCCATCCGGTCACTCCGCTTCACCACCTCCGTCACCACATAAATCACCACCGCACTCAGCAGGATCTTGACGACAGGAAAAATCGGCATCCCCTCCCCTCCACCGCTTTCCCCCTCCGCGCAACCCACCTCCTCTCCCCTCATCCCCGCGCCCCGCACACCCACGCCATTCACCTTGCATCACGCCCCATCGGCCGTTTCACTCACCCACGATGCCTGACTCCATCACCATCCAGATCCCCGGCAGCACGTCCAACATCGGTCCCGGCTTCGATTGCCTCGGCATCGCCCTCGCTCTCCACAACCAACTCTCCGTCTCCCGCGTCGGCTCCACTCTCTCCGTCGACCCTCCCCACGCCATGCTCCGGGAATCCGCACGGCTCTTCTTCCGCCGCACCAATGTCCCCGAATTCGGCTTCCATTGGTCCGTCTCCGGCGACGTCCCCATCAGCAGAGGCCTCGGCAGCAGCGTCACCATCCGCCTCGGCATCCTCGCCGCCCTCAACGAACTCAGCGGCAA
>CANHUG010000198.1 GCA_947462995.1 Verrucomicrobiales bacterium
CAAGCAAAGTGGCACGGGCGTCCCGCCTGTGACCTCAATGCCAAAGCCCTCCCCAGCGGCAGCCACCGTAGCAAGGCCGTCCCGGCCTTGTCTCCTCCCAAGCGACCCACCCTATCAACCCTCGCAGCAAGGCCGTCCTCGTCCTTTCTCCCCCCCGCCATCACCACGCCCCCCCAATCCCAACGGGATTGCGTCCGCCAGCCCAGGGTTGGCCTGAGGCACGAAGGCCTACCCTGGGTCCCGCCCCGGCCCTGCTTCCGCCCTCCTCCTTCTCAAACCCGTCGCCGTAGCGGGCACCCACCGGCCCCGTTCACCACACCATCGCTTTGATCCGCCGCGCCACTTCCTCCACATTCGCCCGCGAATTGAACGCACTGATCCGGAAATAACCTTCCCCCGCCGCCCCGAACCCGGAACCCGGCGTCACCACCACGTTCGCTTCATTCAGCATCCGGTCGAACAACTCCCAACTCTTCAACCCCGCAGGACACGCCACCCAGATGTACGGCGCATTGATCCCGCCAAACACCGCCATCCCAGCCGCCGCAGCCGCCTCACGCAGGATCTTCGCATTCCCCAGATAATGCCGGATCAGCTCGTCCACCTGCTCCTTGCCTTCCGCACTGAACAACGCCTCCGCCGCCCGCTGCACCGGATAGGACACTCCGTTGAACTTCGTCGTGTGCCGACGGTTCCACAACGCATGCAGCGGATGACGCTTCCCGTCAGGCGTCGACGCCATCAGGCTCTTCGGAACCACCGTGTACGCACACCGCACCCCGGTAAACCCGCCGTGCTTCGAAAAACTCCGGAACTCAATCGCACACTCCTGCGCTCCCTCGATCTCATAAATCGAATGCGGCACCCCAGCCTCCGTAATGTAAGCCTCGTACGCCGCATCAAACAGAATGATCGTCTCGTTCGCCCGCGCATACGCCACCCATTCCTCCAATTGGTGAAACGTCGCCGTCGCTCCCGTCGGATTGTTAGGATAGCAGAGATACACCAGATCCACCCGCCGCTTCGGTATCTCCGGCACAAACTGATTCTCCGGCGTGCACGGCAGATACACCAGCCCCTCATACGCCCCGTTCTCATCAGCCTCACCCGTATTCCCGCACATCACATTCGTATCCACATACACCGGATACACCGGATCCGTGATCGCAATCCGGTTCGTACTGCTGAAAATATCCAGCACGTTCCCCGTGTCGCACTTCGACCCATCCGAAATGAACACTTCGTCCGGCGCTATCCGGCACCCCAGCGGCTCATACGCATGCTTCACAATCGCCTCCCGCAGAAACGCATACCCCTGCTCCGGCCCATACCCGCGGAACGTCTCCCGGCTCCCCAGCTCATCCACCGCCGCCTTCATCGCCGTCCGCGCCGCCTCAGGCAACGCCTCCGTCACATCCCCGATCCCGCACCGGATCAGCCGCTTCGCCGCCTCCGGATTCTCCGCCGTGAAATTCGACACGCGGCGCGCAATCTCCGGAAAAAGATACCCCGCCTTCAGTTTGTGATAATTCGCATTGAGCTGTGCCATGACCCGCGGGCGATACCGACTCCCCTCCCTCCGCGCAAGGCAAACCTTCAACCATCACCCACCGCCACCTTCGTCTTCTTCACCAGCCGGATCCCCCCAATCTCCATCCCTTTGTCCACCGCCTTGCACATGTCGTAAATCGTCAGCGCCGCCACACTCACCGCCGCCAGCGCTTCCATCTCCACCCCCGTCCCCGCCACCGTCCGCACCACCGCCTCAATCACCAGCGCATCCCCCTCCTCCCGGAACTCCACCACCACCCCACTGATCGGCAGCACATGACACAACGGAATCAGCCGCGCCGTCTCCTTCGCCGCCTGAATCCCCGCCACCCGCGCCACCGCCAGCACATCCCCCTTCGGCATCCCGCCACTCTGAATCAACTCCAGTGTCTCCCGCCTCATCGCCACCCGCCCCGCAGCCACCGCCTCCCGCACCATCAACGGCTTCCGGGAAACATCCACCATCCGCGCCGACCCATCCGCGCCCACATGGCTCAACCCACCCCGCCCTTCAGAACTCCCGTCACCTGATGTCGCTTCATTCATACTCATCACGGGAATTGACTCCACTCCTCCTCCTGATACAACCGCGCTGAGCCCCTCCCCCCACCAACCGGCTCACCCCCCCAGCCATGGTCGTCCCCCCCAGCTTCCTCAGGCTCTGCCTCCTCATCCTCGCCGCACCCTTCGCGGCTCCCGCCGGCATCGTCGCACACCGCGGCGCCAAAACCCTCGCCCCCGAAAATACCCTCGCCAGCCAGAAACTCGCCTACGACCTCGGCGCAGATTCCGTCGAATGCGATGTCCGCCTCACCCGCGACGGCCAACTCGTCAATCTCCACGACCCCGACGTCCGCTTCACCACCAACGGCTCAGGCCTCGTCAACTCCCTCACCGCCTCACAAATCCGCCAGCTCGACGCCGGTTCATGGTTCTCCCCAGCCTTCGCAGGCGAAAAAATCCCCTTCATCTCCGAAAACCTCCAGACCGCCGCCGCTTACAACCGCAAGGTCGTCCTCGACATCAAACTCGAAGGCATCAGCACCAGAATCCGCGACGCCGTCGACGCCGCAAACCTCCCGGACTCCCAGGTCATGTTCCTCACATGGTCCCTCCCCATGACCCGCCAGTTCCGCACCGCCTTCCCAAGCTCCATCATCATGATCGTCACCTCCAAACAACCAGGTGACATGAATCTCCAGGACTTCTCCTCCCTCAAATCCGCCGGAGCCTCCCACATCTTCTTCAACTCAAGCTGGCAAATCTCCCGCGAGCAAATCCTCCGCTGCCACGCCAATGGCCTCGGAGCCTGCCTCATGCGCACCACCCCAGCCTCCGCCAGATCCTACCTCGACCTCGGCCTCGACCTCTTCTGGTCCGAAGCCATCGAACAATCCTTCGCCAAATCCCGCGACCTCGACGCCGAATGGTCCAACTGGTCCTCCCAGTGGAAACTCCCCTCCGCCAGCGCCGCCGCCAACCTGGACCCTGACGGCGACGGGCTCTCCAATCTCGCAGAATACGCCCTCGGCACCCACCCAGCCTCCGCAGACTCCCCTGCCTCCGCCACAAGCATCGGTGCCCTGATGGCCGCCCGCGATACCTCCAACTCCGCCACCCGCACCCTCGACTGGACTCTCGAACTCCGCGAAAACTGGAACCAGTTCGTCTCCGTCCGCGCCCAGCTCAGCGACTCCCTAACCTCATGGCAGAACGCCCCTGCCTCCTGCTGCTCCGCTCCCACTCCCTCCTCCCTCCGCTTCTCCCTCCCAGTCACTAACTCCCGTCGCTTCGCCAGAATCGTCTTCGAAGCCATCCGCTGACCCACTCAGCAGAGAACCCCGGCCCGCGCATGCGCAAACCAGGGTCTCGTTTCGGGGGGGGACGAAATCTTTCTAACAACCCATCGCTCCCCTCAGCGCCATGCTCACAAAAGGCACCACAGCACGGGAAGAAGAACGAACACGTTTCATGATTTTTCAGGGGGGGGGCCAATCTTCTCCCTGGTTTCCACCTGAATTTCAAATGAAAAATGCCCTCCCCCTCAATTTCCCGCCAAAACCACGCTTTTCCCACCTCCCTCAATCCCCTCGCACCCGGAAGCAGCCCAGCCACAAGCAAAGTGGCACGGGCATCCTGCCTGTGACCTCAATGCCAAACTCTCAATTCGAAAGCCCGCGCCGCCAAAACAGGAGCATGGCCTTTCCAGTCCGCGTCCCCCATAACAAATCCGCCCCCACCACGCCAGAACCCATCCCGCCACCGTCGATCAGAGCGATCCCGCGAATGATTCGATTGAATCAGAAACAATCGCCGCCCGGAGGAGAACGCGCAGTTTCTCAGAATCCGCGACCGCTTCGATGGAATCACGAAGGCCGTCAGGGATCCTGCCAAAGCGAAGATCGAGCGCATCGAGGACGGATTGGCGACTGGCGGCGAGGCTGCCTTCCTGGCGGCCTTTGAGTTCGCCGGTTTTGAGGCCTTCCTGAATCCCATCCTGGCGGCCTTCCATTCGGCCTTCTTGGCGGAGTTTCTGGGCGAGGGTCATGGCTGCAGTGCGGTGAGGTTCAGAACCAATCGAGTTTATTTTATGGAAGAGGGCATCATTGTCAACGGAGTCGCGGCTGCACATGTAGCTTGAGTGTGGATAGGGCGGGCGGTTGTCAGGGTTCTGCTCCCAGCGGTGCCAGATGCCGACCTTGTAGCGGAGGAGCCGCATGAGGAGGCGGGGATCGCGGGTGGATTGATGTTCAAAGAGAACATAGATTCCGATGTCGCGCCCGTCGGCCTTGGCAGAAAAGAGCAAATCGCTCTCCGAGAGGCGCAGATCGGGGTCGACGAACGAGCCGGGCTCGAGTTTAAGGGTGCTCCAGTCGATGCGTTCGGCGACTTCCGGGGGGAGTCGATCGATAAGAAAGGCTGCCGCCGCAGCGGGATTCGAAAGGCCGGCCCGGAAGAGTCGGTCGTGGGCGTGGAAGGGATCCTCGTCGGCCATGGAAGCGAGAGGATGATAGGTTCACGCGATGCGGAGGCAAGCAGAAATGCGGCTCTTTTTAATTTTCTGGCTTAGCCGCATCAGAATGTCGTGATGGATGCACCCACGCCTCCAAGTGCGCGGCTCATCCAGACGCGCACACGTCGCTCAAAACCAATCCCCCGCCGGCCTCAGGCCCGCGAAACTCCCGCGGACCTCGTCAGCCTCCCGCCCCCTCACGCAAACGGATCCTCAACCTTCCGCCCCGCCCGACGCACCGGCCGCTTCGCCCGCACCTCCGGCAATGGATCGTCATCCCGCGCAAACAGCGACCGCACATCCTCCAGTCCAAGGTTCTTCGTGAAGCTCTCCTCGCCCAGCACCCCGGACACCAGTTGCTGCTTCTGATGCTGCAACCTCCGGATCTTCTCCTCCACCGTGTTCCGCGCCAGCAACCGGTACGCCATCACCGGATTCGTCTGCCCGATCCGGTGCGTCCGGTCAATCGCCTGGTTCTCCACCGCCGGATTCCACCACGGATCATACAGCACTACATAACTCGCCGACGTCAGATTCAACCCCGTCCCACCAGCCTTCAGACTCAGCAGAAACACATGCGGATCCTTGCTCGTGTGGAACGTCCTCACCACCTGATCCCGGTCCTTCGTCTGCCCAGTCAGCAGCAGATGCGGACGATCCTCCTGCTCCAGCCGCCCCTTGATGATGTCCAGCATCGACGTGAACTGCGAGAACACCAGCACCTTGTGGTTGGCCTCCTTCAGCTGATCCAGCAGATAGAACAGCGCATTCATCTTCGCACTCGGCACGTCCTTGTGCTGATCGTCGATCAGCGCCGGGTGACAGCAGATCTGCCGCAACCGCATCAGTCCCTGCAGAATCACAAAACTGTTCTTCTGCAGCGCCGCATCGCTGTCGAATCCTAGCAGAATCCGCTGCATCCTCGCCAGCTCCGCCGCATAGAGGGTCTCCTGCGTCTCCTCCAGCGGGCTCAGAATGTCCTCCTCCGTCCGGCTCGGCAGATCCAGCGCCACCTGTCCCTTCGTCCGACGCAGCAGAAACGGCCGCAGCCGCGCACTCAATCGTCCCTGCGCCCCCGTGTCCTTCCTCCGGTCAAACCGATCCTTGAAATACTTCCGGTTCCCCAGCACCCCCGGCATCGCAAACGCCATCAGACTCCACACGTCCAGCAGCCGGTTCTCAATCGGCGTACCCGACAGCACCAGCCGGTTCTCACTGCTCAGCTCCCGCGCCGACCGCGCCGCCATGCTGTCAGGATTCTTGATCTGCTGCCCTTCATCAAGGACCACACTCAACCACGCCACCGCCTTCAGCTTCTCCGCATTCACCCGCAGCTGGCTGTAGTTCAACACCAGCACATCCACCCGCTGCGACAGATTCTCCGTGTCCAGCTCCGTCTTGTCCCGGATCACCTGCACCCTCAGGTGCGGCGCAAATTTCCCGGTCTCCCCGGCCCACACATCCAGCACCGACTTCGGACACACCACCAGACTCGGCGCCACTAACCCGCCGCTGTCAGGCAGCTGCGCCGCACGCTCCCGCAGCCACAGCATCCAGCAGATCGCCTGCGCCGTCTTCCCTAACCCCATGTCGTCCGCCAGCACGCCACCAAACCGGTTCGACGTCAGATACGCCAGAAAATGGAACCCCTCGATCTGATAGGGCCGCAACTGCAGCTGGAACCCGGCCGGCACCGGTGGCCTCACCTGCAGCTTCAACCGCGCCGCCCGATCCGTGATCCGGTTCCACGCATCCGCATCAAACACCTCCGCCGCCCGCGGCTCCGCCAGCTGCAGCACATGCATCCGGTGCGTCTCTCCTGACAAATCATACACATCCAGCCCCAGATGCCCGATCGCCGCCTCCTGATCCGCCGTCAGCCGCAGCGCCAGCCGCAGCCACCCGCCATCAGGCATCCTCACAAATCCCCCGCGCGCTTCCACCAGCTCCCGGATCTGCTGCCTCGTCAGCTCCATCCCCTCCACGTCCACCAGCACCTTCAAGTCAAACCAGTCCAGATCACCAGCCTCCGTCACCTCAAACCGCACCGTCGCCTGCACCGGATCCGCCCGCAGCGTCTCCAGCCCCGCATCCAGCTCCACACTCGTCTCCGCAGGCAGCCGCTCCAGCCACTTCACAAACCGCACCGGAAAACTCTTCGTCAGCCGCACCCGGAACGACCGGCTCCCCGCCTCCCACGTCAACCCAAGTTCCTCCAGCAACGGAGGAATCGCAAACAACGCCCGCCGGTCAAACCACGGCACCCGCCCGTCCCCCGGCGTCTTGCTCTCCACCGTCCGCCACGTGTCCCGCTCCAGCACCTCACTGCACAATCCCTCGTCATCCCCGGCGCTGCACTCCGCACTAACCACCTCCGCATCCGCCGCCGCCCCGCGCCGCGACAACCGCATCGCCAGCCGCGGCCGCACCACCACCTCCATCACCCGCTCCCGCAGCGACGCCGGCAGC
>CANHUG010000199.1 GCA_947462995.1 Verrucomicrobiales bacterium
GTACGAGTTGATGGCGGCGTTTTGAGTTTTCCGGACGAAGGGGGTGGAAGGTGGCCGTTCGGGCGGGGGTGACCGGGGGACTGGCGGGCCCGCGGATGAGGCGACGTGGGGAGGGTTGGAGCGGAAGGAATGGAAAGGGGGTCGGGGGGGGATGTGCGCTTTTTTGGAAGGCGGCTTACGTGCTCGGGGATCTGCCGGCAGTTGAAGGCAGGGGAGGATGCCAGCGCAACGCAGACTCGGAGGTTCAAGCTGCAACCGCCACCAGCAGAGGGAGGTGTCCAGTGGGCTGCCTTTGACATGGATGGGGCCTCGGGACTCAGAAGCCGCGGGTTAACAGGATGCCAGACCTCTCTGGGGAAGATGGGGAAGCGGGATTCGGATGCGTGTGTTCACAGAAAGACAGGCTTCTTCAGGTTTCGGTCAGATGAGGACGTGGAGATTCAAGAATCCGAGTGCGGAGGGGCGGGCGTGGATTCTGGGGTCTTGTTGGCCGTTGACGCGTCGGATAAAGGTGGTATTTCCAGATCTCATGAAGACTGCAAACGTTGCCGATCTGAGGAATGATTTCCGCAAGATTGCGGGGTGGATAGCGGATGGTGAGTCTGTCTCGATCAAGATGCGGGGAAAACTGTTTGCGCTTCTCAGTCCGATCCGTGGCGAGGACGGGCCGCCGATGCCTGCGATTGATTTTGCGGCACAACTCAAGAGAATCTGGGGGGAACGGGTGTTTACGGACGATGAAGTCCGGCGGATGAGGGACGCTGAACTGGAAGGGCAGGAAGGCTGAGATGACGTATCCGGACACGTCTTTTCTTTGTGCCCTTTACGTGGCGCAGAGTACTTCTGCGAAGGCCCTGCAATTCATGAGGCGGCAGACGACCGCGCTGGTGAGCACCTCCCTACTGCTATACGAATTCCGGCAATCTGTGCAGTTTCAAGTCTTCCGGTACAGTAAGGACAAGACTCAAGGGTACTCTGCCTCGGCGGCTCAAGTCGCGCTGGCAACACTTCAGGCGAACATTGCGGCGGGAGTTTTTCAGAGCCCGCAGGTTGATTGGGCGGACGTACACCGGATGAGTGAGCGCCTCGCCTTTCAGTATACGGCGAGACGAGGCCATAGGAGCTTTGATGTGCTGCATGTCGCGACGGCACTGCACCTAGGGGCGACCGAGTTTCTGACCTTTGACGCCAATCAGAAAAGGCTCGCGGAAGGAGAGGGTCTCGTAGTGCCGGTATGACAACAGCTTTTGGGTGAGGGTGAATGAACTGGCGGGCGTGGGAAGGAGAGTGCACCGCAAATGGCGCTTAGGGAGTGCGCCGGCGGGGAGGTGGAATTGGCACGGGAATGGGGTCAGTGCGCGGATTAGGGACAGGCCAGAATGGTGCGGGATCGGGAAGCCACTGGTGATTAGGACGCCGGACCTCTTCGGGGAAAAGGGGGGCACCGGCATTCAAAGGTTTGTGTTCAAACCAGTGCCTTCACACAGAAAGACAGGCCTCTTCGGGAGGGTGCAGACAGAGGGGCCGGCTCCTTCGGGGGTGGCGCTTGGTGGCATGCGGCGCTGGGCCGCTCATGGCGCGGGGAAATGCGTGCATAGAAGGACAGGCCTTTTCGGGAGGGGTGCTCAGGCGAAGTGGGGTGCACCGGGATTTGGAGGCGTGTGTTCACAGAAAGGCATGGCCACAGAAAGACAGGCCTCTTCGGGGTGCGCGGTTCAGACAGAAGGGGCAGGATCCTTCCAAGTGCAGGGGCGCAGGCGGGCGCCTGGCGGCATGGGGCCACTTTTGGCGCGGGGAAATGCGTTCATAGGGGGTGGCGAGATAAAAGGACAGGGAACTTTGGGGGATGGGCTATTCCGGGGGGGGCATTGAAATTGGGCGGATAGAAAGACAGGCCTCTTCGTGAGGGGTGGGTGGACGGTGGGGAGTCGGGTTTGGGGGAGGGTTGGTGGGGGGAGGGATTGCGGAGGTGGGAAAAATCTGCGAAATGGGGGTAACGAATGGCGGCGGGTCCGTCAGGTAAGAGAGAAGCCATGAATACGAGTGTTCCTTGTCCACAATGCGGTGTAGCGGTTCCGGGAGATGCGCCGGGAGGTAGTTGTCCGAGTTGTCTGCTGCGGCAGGCGATGGGGCCGACGGTGGCTGGTGGGGCGGGGGTGGTGGCGGAGCCGGTGGAGGGGGAACTGGCGGGGGTGTTTCCGCAGTTTCAGATTCTGGAGTTGATTGGGTCGGGCGGGATGGGGCGGGTGTACAAGGTGATGCAGCCGGGGTTGGGTCGGGTGGCGGCGTTGAAGGTGCTGATGCCTGAGCTGGCGAAGGATCCGTCGTTCGTGGAGCGGTTCACGAGGGAGGGGAGGGCGCTGGCGCGGCTGCAGCATCCGAATATTGTGAGTGTGTTCGATATCGGAGAGACGCGGGGCTATTGCTGGCTGCTGATGGAGTATGTGGACGGGGTGAATCTGAGGCAGGTGATGCAGTCGGGGTCGTTGTCGCCGAAGGATGCGCTGCAGATTATTCCGGGGGTGTGCGCGGCGCTGGAGTATGCGCACGGGCAGGGGGTGTTGCATCGGGACATCAAGCCTGAGAACATTCTCCTTGATGGGGCGGGTCGGGTGAAGATCGCGGATTTCGGGGTGGCGAAGCTGAGTGAGGGGGAGGGGAGGCGGGTGACGCTGACGGTGAGTGGGTCGTCGCTGGGGACGCCGGCGTACATGGCTCCGGAGCAGATTGAGCGGCCGCAGGATGTGGATCACCGGGCGGATATTTATTCGCTTGGGGTGGTGTTTTACGAGATGCTGACGGGGGAGTTGCCGCTGGGGAGGTTTCCTGCGCCGTCGGAGACGAAGGGGGTCGATCCCAGGTTTGACAATGTGGTGTTCCGGACGCTGGAGAAGCAGCGGGAGCGTCGGTATCAGACGGCAGGGGAGATGAAGACGCAGGTGGAGCAGGTGAAGGTGGGGGAGGTGCCGCCGCCGATGCCATCGGGGTCGGGGGCTGCGGGGTCGGGTCGGGTCGGGGAGGTGTCGGATGGGGGGCGGGTGAGGGAGGAACGGGTGTCGCAGAAGGCGGTGTGGGGGATGGTGTGTACGGTGGCGGGCGTGGTGCTGCTGGTGGCGGGGACGTTTGTGACGCGCCGGGTGACGTTGGATGAGAGTCGGTCCCGGATGATGTACAGTGAGGTGGCGGAGCAGCAGCGGGCGATGATGGAGGCGGCAATGGAGCAGCAGCGTGAAATGATGCGGGGGATGCCAGGAGGGGCGGGAGGCGTGTTGGTTCCGCCGGTGCCGGTGCCCGAGGTGAGGCCGGCGGTGCCCGGGGAAACGAAGAACAACTAACAATTAAAACTGCGATGCAACCGACGATGAATGTTTCCGGGCCGACAGGGTCGGCAGGAGTGGAGATGGCGAATTGGGGCTTGATACTGCTGGGGCTGACGGTGGTGCTGATCCTGACGGGGCTGGTGCTGGGGTATATGGCGCTGGGGGACATCCGGAGGGAGCGCGGGAGATTGGGAGGGGCGGTGATGGCGACGGTGGCGGCGGGATTGCTGCCGTCGCTGGTGATATGCGGTGTGTGTGGGGCGCTGATGACCCTGCTGGGGAGTGCGTTAGTGGGGAGTGCGGCGCTCAGGCCGGAGAACGTGTGGGGGTTGCTGGGTTTGGTGGTGGGGATGGTGCTGTCGTTTCTGATGCTGCGGAGCATGTACCGGGGTGCGAAGGGGTGGGAGCCGGTGGCGGCGGTGCCGGTGGAGAGGAGCGGGATGGCGACGGCGGCGCTGGTGCTGACGATTCTTGGGGGGGCGCTGCTGCTGGTGGCGCTGGTCGGGCGGTGGCAATTTTATGTGCCGTTGAGCCTTGGGGTGAATGTGGCGGGATTGATCTGCGGCGTGTTGTCGCGGAGTGAGCCGACGGGGCGGTGGTGTGCGTGGTTGAGCGGGGGGATGTTTGTGGTGCTGCTGCTGCTGACGGCATGAGTGCGGGAGATGAGCGGGCATTTGCGGCGACGCGCTGGACGGTGGTGGTGCGGGCGCAGGGGACGACGCCGGAGGCGAAGGCGGCGTTGTCGGAGTTGTGTGCGGCGTGTTATGAACCGGTGCGCGGGTTCATCCGGGTGTGGCGGCGCGGGGATAACCGGGTGGACGATCTGACGCACGAGTTTTTCGAGGAGATTCTGGGTCGGAGGGGGCTGGCGGGAGCGGATCCGGGGAGGGGGAAGTTCCGGTCGTTTCTGCTAGGAGCGGTGAAGCATTTTCTGGGTCGGGTGAGCGAGCGGGAGCGGGCTTTGAAGCGGGGTGGGGGTGTGGTGGCGGAGGGGATGGAGGCTGCGGAGGTGGTGGAGGAACCGGGGTTGCCGCCGGATGCGGCGTTTGACCGGGGGTGGGCGCTGGCGTTGCTGGCGCGGGCGCTGGGGGAGCTGGAGCGGCAGATGGGGGAGGACGGGCGAGCGGAGCAGTTTGCGGTGCTGAAGCCGTGGCTGACGGGGGATGCGGGGCTGCGGCAGGTGGAGGCTGCCGAGGCGTTAGGGATGACGGAGACGGCGGTGAAGGTGGCGATTCACCGTTTGAGGGCGAGGTTTCGGGGCGTGGTGCGTGCGGAGCTGGCGGCGACTCTGGTGATGCCGGAGCAGGTGGATGAGGAACTGGGGCACCTGTTTGCGGCGCTGCAGTGAGCGGAGGGCGGGCGAAGGGCCAGGCGGGGCGCCTAGTTAGGACTCAGGCGAGGGCATGGCGGATGGCGGTGCGGCAGATTTCGAGGGAGTCGTCGATCTGGAGCTGGCCGTGGGCGAGGGAGATGAAGCCGGCCTCGTAGGGGCTGGGGGCGAAGTAGACGCCGAGTTCGAGAGCCTTGTGGAAGAAGCGGCGGAAGGCGTCGGCGTCGCCTTTTTTGGCGTCGTCGAGGTTCCAGACGGGGGCTTCATTGAAGTAGAGGCAGAACATGCTGCCGATGCGGTTGAAGGTGAGGGGGCGGCCGAGTTCGTTGCAGATGTCGCGGATACCGGCTTCGAAGCGAGCGCCGGTTTCTTCGAGACGCAGCCAGCCGTGGGCTTTCTCGAGTTCGCGGAGCTGGGTGAGGCCGACGGCCATGGCGAGCGGGTTGCCGGAGAGCGTGCCGGCCTGATAGACTGGGCCGTCTGGTGCGAGGAGGTCCATGATGTCGGCGCGGCCTCCGAAGGCACCGACGGGGAGACCGCCGCCGATGACCTTGCCCATGGCGGTGAGGTCCGGGGTGATGCCGCAGATTTCCTGATAGCCGCCGCGGGCGACGCGGAAGCCGGTCATGACTTCATCGAAGATGAGGAGCGCGCCGTGGGCGGTGGTGAGGGAGCGGATGAGTTCGAGGTAGCCGGGTTTGGGGAGGAAGAGCCCGGCGTTGGCGGGGATGGCTTCGACGATGACGGCGGCGACCTCGTGACCGGAGGCGGCGAAGAAGGCTTCGATGGCTTCGGGGTCGTTGTAGGGGAGGACGGTGGTGAGAGCGGCGAGGGCGGCGGGGACCCCGGCGCTGTCTGGTTGGCCGTGGGTGAGGGCACCGCTGCCGGCGGAGACGAGGAGACTGTCGACGTGGCCGTGGTAGCAGCCGTGGAATTTGACGATGCGGTCGCGCCCGGTGAAGCCTCGGGCGAGGCGGAGGCAGGACATGGTGGCTTCGGTGCCGCTGTTACACATGCGGACCTTCTGAACGGAGGGGACCCAGTCGACGATGGTGCGTGCCATTTCGACTTCCCATGGATTGGGGATGCCGAAGCTGAGGCCGAGTTTGGCGGTTTCGTGGACGACATTGACGAGGACGTCGGGGGCGTGGCCGAGGATGGCGGGGCCCCATGTGCCGACGTAGTCGATGAGCAGGCGGCCGTCGACGTCTTCGATGACGGCACCTTTGGCGCGGCGGACGAAGAATGGTTCGCCGCCGACATTGCGGAAGGCGCGGACGGGGCTGTTGACCCCGCCGGGGATGACTTGCTTGGCCGCGGCGAACAGCTTGGAGGAGAGGCTCATGGGGATGGGTAATGAAGGGGGCGGCGGGGTGCAACGCGGAATGCCCGGGGACAAGCTCAGAGTGCTGCGGTGCGGTGACGAGGCCAGAGGGAGCGGCGGGGGCGATCGGGAAGGCGGGGGGGCGGAGGTTTGAGAGTGTGGCGCGGGCGGAGTTGTCGGCTGCGGGATTTCGGTTCAGGCTGATCGTGGTTCGCCGTTTGTGTTTCGGGTGATGCGGGAAGAGGGGTTTGCCAAATGGGCTCGGATGCGATAGTGTCCGGCAGCTTTATGTTTTCAGATCTCCCCCCCCCCCGCGGCTTCTGGGCCTTTCTGGTGGCTGGTTTGATGGCGGCTATATCGGTGATTGCTGAGGAGCCTATTCCTGCGAACGTTCCACCTCGCTTTGCTGCCACGGTGATCAAAGAGGGTGACCGGTATCTGATTCAGGTTCCGGCGCGGCCGGGGCAGATTTACTGCCTTGAGGTTCCGGACGGGGCGGGCGGGATGACGTTTGCGGGTGTTCCAGGGTCTGCGGTTTATGCGCAGAGCGATACAGTTAGGTGGCCGCTGGAGTTATCGGGCGCGGTGGTGGGAGCGGAAGAAGATGGGAATTCGGCGGGTGCGTCGGCTGGTGCTTCGCCACCGGCGGCGGGAGGCACGGTGCTGCTGCCGCTGACAATTGAGGTGTCGGAGTCACTGGGGACGCACGTGCGGTTGCTGGTGGGTGGCGCGAATCCGTGGGTGGCGGTGGCGGCGGCGGCATTTCCGCGGGTGGCGTACGAGGGGTTTGCGGATCTTCCGACGGCGACGGGGTTGCGCTGCGCTGCGCTTTCGACGCGGGTGGTGACGGCACCGATCGGGGCGACGGAGCCAGGGAAGGCTGCGCTCACTTTGGAGCAGCAGCAGGAGTTTGATGCGATTGTCGCGGGATTGCCACAACTGATTGCGGCTGCGACGCTGCCCTCGGGATTGCCGCCTGCGCTCGGGAATGGGAGCCCTTCTCCGCTTTCGTCGTCCCGCTATTTCCGGGTAGCGATGTACCGAGTGGACACTAAC
>CANHUG010000200.1 GCA_947462995.1 Verrucomicrobiales bacterium
ATCGAGGCATCATTGAACTGGATGCGGTCGATGGTGATGTTGTTGAGCTTGAAGGTCATTGGTGCCGAGTTGGCATCATCCTGACCGATATCTCCGACGACCTTAGGAACGTTGGCGCCGCCGGGGACTGGGGTGACCCACATGGCGTCGACCTCATTGAGCATCTTGATCCGGGTGTGATCGCGAGCGGAGCGGTAGTAGTTGCTCTTTTCGCGCTCGGTCTTTTCCAACTGGCGGCGAGCGGCCGTGTTGTAGGGGTCGATGGCGAGGACGCGATTGAATTGGTCTTCGGCTTTTTTGAAGTTACCGAGATCGTAGTAGCCGAGGCCCATGCGGAGGAGACGGCGGACCTCTTCGGTGTCCGCGTAGTGTTTCTCGTCCATGGCCGGGTTGAAGATGTCTGGATCGTCGAGATCCTTCATCAGCTTTTTGGCTTCCGCGTTATTGGGGTCGACGTTTTCGGCGAGGACCTCGTTGAGGAGGGACTTGGCCTTGTCGACGCCGCCGCGGTGACCGAGGTCACGGGCGTGATTGACGGCTGCGCGGGAGAACTTGGCGATGACGCGGTTCCGGTCTGCGGAGTTGATGGAACCGAGAGGGATCAACTGGAGAGCGGTCCGGTATTTACCGACGGCTCCTTCGTAGTCCTGGTCGGCCATCATTTGATCACCTTCCGCTTCTGCGGCGAGGGCTTCTGCCACCCGCTGCTGACGTTTGATGATTTCCAACTCAACGATGGACGAACCGCCGCCGGAGCTGCTACCGGTGCCGGCCACGGAGACCGACGGGTAAACAGCGGCGCAAGCGAGTCCGGCAATCATTGCCTGACGATGCAATTTCAGCACTGGCTTTCTCATGAGATCGAAGAAGTTAACAGGGTTGGGTGGTAAAATTCAATTAAAGGGGCGGTGGTCGGGAATTTCCGAGGTTTTATGGCAGAATGGTTGCGGAATGCATCATTTAAGTTCGAGAGAAAATTGAGTTTTTTCGGTTTTCCCCTGTTCTGTATATTCGAGGTCGACCTTTTGGTCGGTGACCTTGAGGACCGTGTATTTGACATCGGCTGCGGAAGGGAAGGAGATCTCAGCACCTTCTGCGCCTTCGATCAGTTCTTCTTTGCCGAGTGTGTTGGCGATTTTGGCGCGGAGGGTGGGGAGTTCGAGGACCTTGCCGAGGACGATTTCGAGAGGCTTGGCCTTGGGGTTTTTGACGTCGGAGAGGATGACGACAGGTTTGATGTCGGTGATGCCGCTGTCTTTGACCTCGCGTTTTTCGACCTTTTCGATTTTGTAGGCTGTTTCGCCGCCTTTTTCGATGGCGAAGCCCTCGCCGACCTTGGTGAAGGCCGTGTATTTTTTGGCGACTGGGGCGGTGCGCTGGATCTGGAGGTCGTTGTCGTCGTTGTAGGCGTTGAACTTCAGGCTGAGTTCATCTTTGAGGACCTCTTTGAAGACGAGCTTGGTGTGAGCTGCCGGGAGACTCTGAGGGTCTTTCGGGTTGCTTTTGCCGGTGAATTCTTCGGCATTGGAGAAGCCGTCGTTATCGGTGTCGATGTCTGCGATATCCTGGCGGGTGATATCGAGACTGTAGCGGTAGAGCCACTCGTTGTCGATTGGTGGGCGGACCTGTTTCGCGTCTGGCGAGAGGATGGCGATGACTGCGCCGTCGACGGTTTTGAGGACGGGAGCGGAGACGAAGAGGCTGACGGGTTTGCCTTTGACGACGGGCGGTTTGAATTCCGCGGGTTCGGAGAGGCGGGTGAGAGCGGCGTCGACGCGTTCTGCGGATTTGTCTTCGCCGAAGTTGGCGTTCTGGCGGACCTCGTCTTCTGGGGCGAACTGGGAGTTGAAGCCGAGGACCTTGGAGACGAGGAGGCCACCTGCGAGGAGGGCGACGGTTCCGAAGGTGCCGAGGAGGAGCCGGTCGTATTTAGCTTTGAGCCATTCCATGGGAGATCGATTGGGCGGAGCGTTTACTGAGGAGTGGCAGCAGCGGGTGTTTTGGCTGCAGCGGTTTCGGAGGCAGGATCGAGGAAGCGGACGAGATCGAGGTCGAGGAAGAGAGTGACCTTTTCGTCGCCGAGGATGTATTTAGCGTCGCGTTTGACCGTGGTTTTGGTTTCCGGGTCTTCTTTTTCTTCCATGGTGACGGTGACCGTTTTGTCTGGGCCGTCTTTCATGGAGTTTTCCACGCGGAGCATGCGGATGGTGAAGAAGTGAGCCCCTGTGTCGCCTGGTTTGACGTTGGCGAGGTTGGAGAGGAGCTGAGTGATGGCGATATTGGAGCCCGTGACGACGAGGTTCATGGTCTGCCGTTCCAGCACCTTGGATTCCTCGACAGCGGGAGCGCCTTTAGCGGCGACCGGTTTCTGAGGATTTGCCTTTGGTGGGGTGGGGGCGGCTGGCCGGGTGCCGGGTTTAGCGGTTGGGTCGGCGGGCGGGGCTGTTTTTTCGATATCGAGTTCGGCGCGACTGAAGGAGTCGAGCGAGCTGACACCGGACGCCATGGCGGTGTTGAGGAGGAAGGCGACGGCGTCGAGTTCTGCGGCGAGTTGGGGCGCGGCCTGAGCGGACGCGAAGGAATCGGCGTATTTGTCGAAGCCGATGGAGAATTTCTCGGCGAGGTTGATGCTGCGGCCTTTGGCGGCTTCTTTGATGGCGGTTTCAGTGGCGACGAGCTTCTTCTGGAAGCTTTCGCCGGATTCGGCCGCGTTGATGGGCGACTGGAATTTGGAGACCCCGTCGACGAGGGTTTTGACCTTGGTGGCGAGAGCGTCGACGAGTTTTTTCTTTTTGGCCTCGTTTTCGGCGTTGGGGAAGATGGTGCCCCGCTGCATGGAGTCGAGGGAATCTTTGGTGGATTGGTAGCTGGCCTGGGCCTCTTCGGCGCTGGAGCTGGCTGACCATGCGAGATAACCGAGGCCGAGGGCGCCGAGGCCCAGGACTGCGAAGTAACCGGGCAGGAATGAATTCGATTTTCCTTTGCTCATGATGCTGATCCGGAGGGCGGTTTACTTCTTAGAAGAGGCGGTGATGGACACCTTGCGTTTGAGAGGGAGCTTCATGTGGAAAGCGTAGCCGTCTTTGGCGTCGAGGGCACCGACTTCGTGTTTGACGTACTGTTGGAGGAAAGAGGTTTCGTCCTTGGCGTCGAATTGGAAGTAGGTGGCGGTGGGGCTATCTGGGTCGATGGTGGCGTCGTCTTTGAAGCCTGCGAGTTTCTTGATGAATTTGAGGGCGAGTTCGCCGGCGTTCTCGCCGCTGCGGCTGACGCCGATGAGGTGGAGGGAGTCGACCTCGCGTTTTTCTTCCTTGTCTGAGGAACGCTCCGAGTTTTTGCCGGTAGCGAACGGGTTGTCGTCTTCACTGCCTTCGGTGCGGGTGGCGATGAGTTCGTTGCCGTCGACGTCGAGAGGGCTGAGTTGAACGATCCAGATTTGGTCGTCTGGGAGGAGGTTATTTACGGTATTGAGCATACCGACCCAGTATTTCTGGTCGCGGACGGCGTCGGCTATGTAGTCGGCGCGGGCTTTTTCGGTGCTTTCGCGTGTGGTGGCCTCCTTGATGCCGCGGTCGTAGCGTTCGAGGTCGCCGATTTTGGCTTTGAGGTCATCTTCCTTGCGGAGGTAACCTGAGGCGGCGGAGCTATTGTAGGCCCATGTACCGATGAGGGTAGAGAAGAGGGCTGCGGCGGCTCCGAAGAGGTATGGTTTGCGGTTACCGACATCGCGGGAGGCCTGGACGGCCTTAGGCGAGAGGTCGAGTTCCATGGGGCAGGCCATTTCGCGGAGGGCGAGGCCGACGAGTTCGCCGAGGGTGTGGGCTTCGCCGGAGACCTGTTCGACGTCGACGCGAGGGCCGACGGAGACATTTTTGAGGGCGTTGAAGTAGTTGACTGGGATACGCAGTTTTTCTTCGAAGACCTCTTTGACGAAGGGCATGGAAGCGCCAGCGCCGGCGAGGTAGACCTCGGTTGGGGCGGCTCCGCCTTGCTGCTGACGGTAGGCGTTGGTGCGGCGGGCGATTTCGCCGTGGATTCGGGCGAGGGCGTTGCGGATGACCTTCGACATGGCGTCGATTTCCGGGTCTTCGTGATCGGCGTAGTTACCGCCGAGGTTGACGAATCCGTCGGCGACCTTGCGGGCCTCAGCGGAGTCGTAGTCCATGCCCATTTCCTTGGCGATGCTCTGGGTTACAGAAGCGCCACCGGTTTGGAAGGAGGAGATGAAGGCGCGACGGCCTTCGATGAAGATGAGGTTGGTGGTCCGAGCGCCGAGGTCGACGAGGAGGACGCATTCGGTGACTTCCGGGTAGTTGTAGCGGAAGGCGTTGTAGATGGCGACTGGGGCGGCGTCGACGATGGCGGTTTTGAGGCCGGCGGATTCGACTGCGCCGTTGAGGTCATTGAGGTGTTCCGAGCGAACGGCGACGATACCGACTTCGACTTCGCCCTCGTTTTTGCCCATGAGCTGGTAGTCCCAGACCGTTTCAGCGAGAGGGAAGGGAACGGCCTGTTGGGCTTCGAAGCCGACGATTTTGTCGACTTGGTCTTCGCCGAGGGGCGGAAGCTTGACGAACTTGGCGATGAGGAACTGTCCTGGGATCGAGTAGTTGACGGATTGGCCGGAGGCTTTGAGGGCACCGGAGAGGCTGCGGACCGCATCCGTGAGGGCGGAGCGGCGCGTACCATCCGTGGTGGGATCTCCGGGCATTTCTGCAAAGGCATACTCCTTGAGCATCAAGGCTCCCTTGGAGCCGAGGCCGAATCGTGCCATGCCGGCCCGCTGCGATCCGAGGTTAAGAGTCAGAACTGATTTTTTTTCCGCCATCGTGGGTGGTGTTTAGAGCGGCGAATGGGAAGGCCGTCAAATGTAAAAGGAAAAAACCGGGAAAGGAGGTTCAGCGTGGTTTGATCTCGAGATGGAAGTCACCCCAGAGAGGAGCGAAGGGGGTATCGGCCTTGTTGAGGAGGGCGGCTTCCTGAGGAGGGAGGGAGGGATTGGACCACCATTCCTTGTTGGAGTCGCTGGTTTTGCGGCCGACTTCCTGACCATCGATGAGGACTTGGACGCCCCATGCTTTGACCATGGTTGGGTTGGCTGGGCCTGTGGCGGTGGCTTCGGTGACCTTCTGGAGCTGGGAAGGAGTGATGTAGGCGACCGAGTGGATTTTCTCTTTGATGGGGACGTTGACGTGGACGATTTCGCCTGTGAGGACCCGGCTTTTCTTGGCGGAGGAGCCTGTGAGGTAGGCGTAGTACTTGAAGGTGACCTCGTCGTAGGTTTTGCGGGACTTGTCCTTTTCGGTTTTGGAGAGTTCGGCGGTGGCTTCGACCTCGATTTCGATCCAGTCTTTGGGGGTCCAGCGTTTGTCTTTGACGTTGGTGGCCTGGATCTGTGGGGTTTTCTGGATATTGATGTCGACCTTGCTGATATCGACGAGTTTTTCTTTGCCTGCAGCGGCTGGGGCTGCGGGTTCAGCGGCGGCGCCTGCGGCGGGGGCCTGGGCGGCGGCTGGGGATGGGGAGAGGGCTGCGAGGGCGAGAACCGCGGCAGGAACGAAAGTGAGGATTCGTTTCATAAGATTGGTCGGGAGTAGAGGGCGGGGAGACGCGAATATTTGGAGAGCTTGAAGGAATTCCTTGTCCGAGGCCAGGAAAAAATACGATCCCCCCTCAGATTTCGGAATTTACGGGATGAGATTAGAGTGTCGGCTGGGATTGGGCAACTTGAAAAGGCCGAGAGGCGTAGGGGCGGGGGTCATGGGAGGCAGAGGGAGGCGGCGAGTCGGAGGGCGTGGAAGAGACTGCCTGGGTTGGCGAGCCCTTGCCATGCGATGTCGAGGGCGGTGCCGTGGTCGACGCTGGTGCGGATGATGGGGAGGCCGAGGGTGGTGTTGACTGCGGAGTCGAAGGCGAGAGCTTTGAGGGGGATGTGGCCTTGATCGTGGTACATGCAGATGACGGCGTCGGTGGATCGGCGTCTGGCGGGGATGAAGCAGGTGTCGGGGGGGAAGGGACCGGAGACATCGATGCCGCGGGCGATGGCGGCTTGGATGGCTGGGGTGATGATGAGTTCTTCCTCCATGTTTCCGAAGAGACCGTGTTCACCGGCGTGGGGGTTGAGGCCGCAGACGATGAGTTTTGGCTTTTTGTTGCGGATGCGGAGGAGGGCGAGGTGGGTGAGTTCGATGACGTCGAGGATGCGAGGGGAGGAGAGGAGGCCGGGGACCTCGTGATAGCCGACGTGGACGGTGACGAAGGAGCAGGTGATTTCCTCGGAGTACTGGAGCATGCAGGAGCGAGGGGCGCTGGTGCGGGAGGCGAAGATTTCGGTGTGGCCTGGGAAGTGGATGCCTGCGGCGTGGAGGGCTTCCTTGTTGAGAGGGGCGGTGGTTACGGCGGCGACGTGGTGAGCGAGGGCGGCGGTGATGGCGTGATCGACGTAGGTGAAGGCGGCGCGGCCGGTGGCTGCGTTGATGGTGCCTGGGGAGAATTCGTCAGGGCGGATGGCGTGGCAGTCGACGACGTGGGGTTGCTGGAGATTGGGTTGGGGCCATGAGGAGAGAGGGATGACGAGTTGCGGGGCGGGGAGGCCGGTGGTGGCGGCGCAGGCGTGGAGGACTGAGGCGTCGCCGAAGACGACGGGGATGCCGCCGGTTTGGAGGGGATCGGCGAGGGCGCGGAGGCAGAGTTCGGGGCCGACGCCTGCGGGGTCGCCCATGGTGATTGCGAGGAGAGGGAGCATGAATGGGGAGCGGAGGGCTTGGGGGGCGGGGAGGCAAGCGGGAGCAAAGAAAAGCCCGGCGGCCGTGGGGACGGCGGCCGGGCTGAGGAGAGGAGGGAAGAGGATCAGTTGCCTGCGGCGGCCTTGCGGAGTTCGCGGAGGGCGGCGCGTTCGGTTTCGTCGATTTGGCCGTCTTTGTTGGAGTCGAGGCGATCGCGGAGGGCTTTGCGGGTGGCTTCGGCTTCCGGGCCTTCGCCGGTGGCGGAGCGGACGCGGTTTTTCA
>CANHUG010000201.1 GCA_947462995.1 Verrucomicrobiales bacterium
ACGGGAGGGTGCGGTCGACGTGGCGGCCGGTGACGCCGCCGGAGCGGGCGTTTTTTGTGCCGCTGGTGCCGGGGGTGCCTTGAGCGATTGACCGGGAGGGAGAGATGGTCAGCGTGAGGGATGCCTTATGTTCTGATTATACATGAAGTGGCCGACTATGCGGCGTGGAAGCTGGTGTTTGATGGGGCGGCGGGGATACGTCGGGAGGCGGGTGAGCGGAGTTATCAGGTGTTGAGGTATGAGGGGGATGAGAATCGGATCGTGCATTTTTCGCGATGGACGAGCCTTGAGGCGGCGCGGGCGTTTTTTGAGTCGCCGCGGCTGGTTAGGATCCGGGAGGAAGCTGGGGTGAAGGCTCCGGAGTTCCGGTATCTCGAGGAGGTGGAGGCCGGGGATTTGTGAAGGGGTGAGTGGCGAGTCAGCGGGTGACGCCGCGTTGACTGGATTGGAAGAAGGCGATGAGGTGGAGGACGTGGGGGTTGGCTCCGTGTGGGGTGGCGGAGATGGCGTCGATGGAATCGGGGGTGGTGGAGCCGCGCATGAAGAAGGCCTTGTAGGCTTCTTTGAGGGCGCGGGTATCTTCTTCGGAGAAGCCGCTGCGCTGGAGGCCGACGAGGTTGACGCCGCGGGTGGCTGCGGGGTTGCCGTCGACGATGGTGAAGGGGGCGACGTCCTGGACGATTTTGGAGCAACCGCCGGTGATGGCGTGGCGGCCGATGCGGCAGAACTGGTGGACGGCGGTGAGGCCGCCGAGGATGACGTGGTCTTCGACGATGACGTGGCCTGCGAGGGTGCCGTTGTTGGAGAAGATGACGTGATCACCGACGATGCAGTCGTGGGCGATGTGGGAGTAGGCGAGGAAGTTGCCGTGGTTGCCGATGATGGTTTTTTCGCCGGGGAGCGTGCCGCGGTTCACGGTGCAGAATTCGCGGAAGACGTTGTCGCTGCCGATTTCGAGGAACGTGGGTTCGCCGTGGTATTTGAGGTCCTGGGTCTGCTGGCCGATGGAGCAGAAGCTGAAGAAGCGGTTGCGTGGGCCGATGTGGGATGGGCCTGAGAGGGTGACGTGGTTCTGGAGGTGGCAGTGGTCGCCGAGGACGACGTGGTCACCGATGACGCAGTAGGGGCCGATGACGACATCGCTGCCTATTTCGGCGCGTGGGGAGACGATGGCGGTGTCGTGGATGGAAGGCATGGGCTGGGAGGTTTTTAAGCAGGGCGGGTGCGGTCCGCAACCTGCGAAAGGGGATGGGGCTGAGGATGAGAATCCCGGGTGGACGGGGAGAGGGAGCGGGGTGAAAGGGTGGGTATGGCGGGGCCGCGCGTCATTTTTCACATGGATATGGACGCGTTTTATGCGTCGGTCGAGCAGCGTGACCGGCCGGAGTGGCGCGGGAGGCCTGTGATTGTGGGGGGGATGCCGGAGAGTCGAGGGGTGGTGTGTGCGGCGAGTTACGAGGCGCGGCGGTTTGGGGTGAGGTCGGCGATGCCGAGTGTGACGGCTGGGCGGTTGTGTCCTGAGGGAGTGTTTGTGCGGCCGCGGATGGATGTGTATCGGGCGGAGAGTGCGGCGATCATGGAGTTGGTGCGAGGTTTTGCGGGGGAGGCGGTGGAGCAGGTGTCGGTGGACGAGGCGTATCTGGAGGTGACGGAGCAGGTGGGTGGTGAGGGTGGGCACGATGAGATGATCCGGAGGGCGGTGCCGATGGCGGAGGCGATCAAGGCGGCGGTGAGGCGGGAGCGCGGGTTGGCGGCGACGATCGGGGTGGGGCCGAACAAGCTGACGGCGAAGATAGCGTCATCGAGTTTCAAGCCGGACGGGTTGACGGTGGTGCTGGAGAGCGGGAAGGCGGCGTTTTTGCGGCCGCTGCCGGCCGGGGCGATTCATGGGGTGGGGAAAGTGACGGAGGCGGCGCTGGCGCGTGCGGGGCTGACGACGGTGGGGGACATTCAGGATTGTCAGGATGATCTGCGGGCTTATGTGGGGTCGTGGTGGGGTGAGTTGCGGCGGATGGCGTTTGGTGAGGACGATCGGCCGCTGGATTTTTCCGATGACATCCGGAGTGTGAGCAGTGAGAACACCTTTGCGCGGGACACGGCGGACCGGGCGGTGCTGCGCGGGTGTTTGAGGGAGCAGGCGGAGGAGATCGCGGGGAGACTGCAGCGGCACCGGTTGGCGGCGGTGACGGTTCAGGTGAAGGTGCGGTACAGCGATTTCACGACGTTGACGCGCCAGGTGAGCATGGAGGAAGCGCTGGAGGACGCGGCGTCGATCTACCGGTTGTCGTGCTGGCTGCTAGGGCGGCACCGGTTAGTGGCGCGGCCGTTGCGGCTGATCGGGGTGGGGGTGACGGGATTGCGCGCGGTGACGATGCGTCAGATGGTGTTGCCGTTCATGGAGACGCGGCGGTGAGGAGGGCGGAGGCGTCGAGGGAGGATAGGCCGGAGACGAGGATGTCCTTGGAGCGACCGGAGGTGCCGCGGCGGATGGTGATGGCGGAGCGTGGTATTCCAAGGAGACGGCTGAGGAAGCGGATGAGGGCTTCGTTGGCTTTACCGTCGACGGGAGGGGCGGCGATGCGGATGCGCCATGTGGCACCGTCTTCCATGAGCCCGGCGACGGCGTTTTTGGAAGCGCCTGGGGAGACCTTGACGGAGAGGATGCAGTCAGCGGTCCCTGACATTGTGCAATTCGAGGAGCGTGCTGGCGGCGAGTTTGGTGAAGTCGGGGCCATCGCCGGAGATGGGGATATCGATCCAGAACATGCCGGCCTCGCCGACGGCGAAGTGGGTATCGCGGACGGAGGGGCGCATGGTGGCGGCGGCTTCGGGGGAGACCCCGATGGAGATGCGGCCGGAGTGGGAGACGATCACTTTGGGTTCCGGTGGCGGCTGATTGTTGCGCATGTCCTGGAAGGCCGGGGTTTGGAGGATGCGTTCGTATTTGGCGTTGACCTTGATGCGGAGCATGGTGCCGCACTCGATGACGGTACCGGTGGTATCGATTTCGTAGCCGCCGGTGGTGGATGAGCCGCCGGAGGTGAAGCGGACGGCACCGCCGGTGACGGCTGGTTGGGCGAAGCGTTGTTCGCCGGTGATGATTTCGAGGGCGTGGAGGATGGGGAGGGACTGGAGGACGCCGGACTTCGGGGTAAGATTGGCTTTGGCGGCGATGCCTTCGACGCGGTTGGTGGAGCCGGAGAGGGTGATGGAGCCGTCGCAGACGACGGGGAGGGAATCGGCGAGGGGTTTGGGGAGGAAGGTGCTGAGGGAGACGGCGGCGAGGGTGGCTTCGGCGGCGATTTCCGGGTATTCGCCGAAACTGACGGCACCTGCGAACGTGCCGGTGCCGCCGGAGGGGATGGAGAAGTCGGCTTTGGAGATGGCGGCGCGGTCTTTGGCGATGGAGAGGGCGCATTCGCCGATGCGGAGCCCGTCGAGCCAGCCTTGGCCGAAGTCGCCGCCGCGGGCGAGGACATCGAAGCCATTGGCGGAGCGCTGGGCGATGATGACCGAGTGGGTGAGGTGGCCTGCGGTGGCAGGGCCGGTGCCCCATGTGAGGTTGAGGTTGCCGGTGGAGAAGCGGTCGAAGGAGAGCTGGCGGAAGTCAGGGGAGACCCCGAGGCCTGCGGAGAGGAGAGGGGTGGTGGGGGAGGAGAGCTGGGCGGTTTTCTTGGGAGCGATGACTGGGATGGAGGAAGCGGAACCGGAGCGGAGGTGGGTGGTGAGGGCGAAGGCGGAGATATTGCGGAGGTGCCATGCCTTGCCGAAGAGGGATTTGAAGCGTGTGGAGGTGGTGATTTTTTCGGCTTTGAGTCTGGAGAACGGGGCATTGGGGCCGCCGTCGCCGGAGATTTCCTGGATGCGGAGTTCGCCATCGAGGTCCATGGCGATGCTTTTGGCTTTGAGTTTGGGGCTATCGAGCCAGAGGGCGATCTGGGATTCGAGTTCCTTGCTGAAGGATTCGCTGCGGAGGTGTTTGCGGAGGATGACGCCGTAGATGACGAGCGGGAGGATGACGAGGACGGCGAGTCGGGCGAGCCATGTGAGGATGGAGCTGCCGCCGTGGCCGGGGAGGAACATGGAGGATTGGGAGCGTTTCAGAAATTCCTTCTGAGCGGCCCATTCGTTCATGACTTGGTTGTAGCTCTTGTCTTTGAGATCGCGTTTCATGAAAGTGGACTGGGGCCCGGCGGATGGAGGCGGGATGGAGGGTACATAGAGTCCGGTGGGAGGAGATTCCAGAGAAAAGGGAGAGGATGGGGTGGGGAGGGATGAACAAATTCTTTACAAGGAGAGCCCAGGCAAAATGCTGGAGAGCCGTTATGCTTGCTGTATGCAAACTTTCCCCCGACTGTTTTGGTGGCTGCTGGTATTACTGGTGCCGATGATGACTTGCCGAGCTGCTGAGATTTCCGAACGCCGCAAAGGGGCTGAGAAAGCGATGGAGGAGGGGAATTGGGCGGAGGCGCTGGCGGTGTGGCGGGAGATTCTGCCGATGGGAGAGAATCGCGGGGCGGCGGTGGCGGGGGATTTGGGGAAGGCGTTGCAGTGTCTGGAGCAATTGGAGCGGCGGGTGGAGACGGACGGGTTGGTGGAGAAGACGGTGGGGGAGCATGGGGAGGATTGGGAGCTGCTGCGAGCGGCGGGGGTGTATTATCAGGGCGTGGAGTCGTGGGGATCGATGGTGAGCGGGGCGTTTCGGCGCGGGCAGTTCGAGGGCGGGGTGCGGGTGAGCTGTGAGGCGCGGGACTGGGTGAGGAGCGTGCAGTTGTTTGAGAAGGCGATGCGGTTGATGGAGGGAGTGGGAGCAGAGGCGGAGGCGAAGGATGGGTTTTATGGGCAGTTTGCGGGGATGATGCTACGGCCGGAGGGATGGCGGCTGCAGAGCCTGACGGATCTGACGAAGTTGCCGGATTATGAGGAGGACGGGGCGGTGCATTTCGGGAGGAGGGGGATGCCGTGGGGTGGTGGCGGTGGCGAGCGGGGAGCGCCGGTGGATGAGAAGGGTGAGCCGGTGTTGCACCGGGTGCCGGAGAGTTGGGAGAAGGCGGCGACGGATGGGGAGCGGTTCAGGTGGCTGCTGGCGCAGATGGCGAAGCAGAGCCCGAGTGCGGCGGTGCGTGCGGACGAGGTTTTCATGACGTTTCTGGCTAGGGAATTCGATGTGACGACGATGGCGTCGTACTGGCGTGCGCCGGAGGACGAGGAAGGGCGGCAGGACGGGATATTGAGCCTGCACACATTGAAAGAGCACGAGACCGTGGCGCGACTGGCGACCGGGGTGAAGCGGTTCATGCTGCCGGAGGAGTTCAGTTATGTGGGATTGGCGGGTCGGATTTTCCGTAATGGGGCGGATCGCGGGAGGGCGGCGCAGGTGGTGGAGACGTATGCGTCGATGTTCCGGAACCGGCGGCAGCATGAGAAGGCGGCGGCGGTTTACCGGGAGGCGTTGGAGCGGTTAGGGAAGGAAATGGGAGATGATCTGAAACAGGTGTGGCAGAGTCAACTGGATCAGATTGTGAAGCCGTGGGGGAGGTTTGACGGGTCGAGTGTGCAGGTGACGGGAGTGGGGGCGAAGTTGGGTTATGTGTTCCGGAACGGGAGCAAGGCGGTGATGACGGCGCGGCGGGTGAAGTTCCGGGAGTTGCTGGCGGAGACGAAGGAATGGCTGAAGGGGAATCCTGAGAGTGTGGACTGGGAGCGGATTGACATCGGGAACATTGGTTATCGGATTGCGACGAAGAACCTGGAGAAGTATCTGGGGGAGGAAGTGGCGAAGTGGGAGTTAGGGTTGGAGGCGCGGGCGGGGCATTGGGACCGCCGGATGGATGTGACGACGCCGTTGCAGACGGCGGGGGCGTATTTTGTGGAGGCGGCGCTGGAGGGCGGGAACAAGACCGGGTGCATTGTGTGGATCACGGACACGGCGTTGGTTTCGAAGCAGGGGACGGACGAGCAGCAGTATTATGTGACGGATGCGGCGACGGGAGCGCCGGTGGCGAAGGCGAATCTGGAGTTTTTCGGGTATCGGGCGGAAGGCGTGGCGAACCGGCGGAATGTTGGGAAGCGGCAGGTGAATGTGGTGACGCGGAATTTTGCGGAGTTCACGGATGAGCAGGGCCAGTGGTTTGGGAATGCGAAGCGATTGGAGCCGAATTTCCAGTGGCTGGTGACGGCGACGACGCCTGAGGGACGGTTTGCGCACCTTGGGTTTCAGGGCGTGTGGATGGCGGGGAAGGATCGTCAGGAATGGGATCAGCGGAAGATTCATCTGATGACGGACCGGCCGGTGTACCGACCGGGGCAGGAAGTGCAGTGGAAGGCGTGGGCGCGGCTGGCGCGGTATGATGCGCCGGAGGACAAGTCGGAGTATGCGGGGGACAAGTTCACGGTGAGGATTGTGAATCCGAAGGGTGAGAAAGTCGTGGAGAAAGAGCTGACGGCGGATGCGTTCGGCGGGCTGGCGGATGTGCTGAAGCTGGAGGCTGGTGCGGTGTTAGGGGTTTACCGGTTTCAGTTCGAGCACCCGGCTGGATTTCAGCAGGGCGGGAGCTTCCGGGTGGAGGAGTACAAGAAGCCGGAGTTCGAGGTGACGGTGAGTGCGCCGGAGGGTCCGGTGCAGTTGGGGGAGAAGGTGACGGCGACGGTGGAGGCGGATTATTTCTTTGGAGCGCCGGTGGCGGTGGCGAAAGTGAAGTACAAAGTGATGCGGAGTGCGCATACGGCGCGGTGGTTTCCGGTGCGGCCGTGGGACTGGTTTTACGGGTCCGGGTACTGGTGGTTTGGCTATGATTACGACTGGTATCCGGGGTTCCGGCAGTGGGGTTGTCTGCCGCCGGTGTGGTGGTGGTGGCCGCAGCAGCAGGACCCGCCGGAGCTGGTGATGGAGAATGAGGGGGCGATCGGGGCGGACGGGAAGCTGACGATCGAGATTGATACGGCGATCGCGAAGGAACTGCATGGTGATGAAGATCACCGGTATGAGAT
>CANHUG010000202.1 GCA_947462995.1 Verrucomicrobiales bacterium
ACATTGATGGCGCAGGCGACGGCGGGGGAGATCGAGGCGTCGTTTTTGTCGGTGGGGCTGCATCAGATCCTTGATATGTACATCGGGGAGTCGGAGCAGAAGCTGCATGGGATCTTTGAGCTGGCGCGGAGGTCGCGGCCGGCGGTGTTGTTTTTTGACGAGACGGATGCGCTGGCAGCGGATCGTCGGGACATGAGGCAGTCGGCTGGGCGGACCCTTGTGAATCAGTTTCTGTCGGAGCTGGACGGGTTGCAGGCGTCGAATGAGGGATTGCTGGTGTTAGGGGCGACGAATGCGCCGTGGCAATTGGACGGGGCGTTTCTGAGGCCTGGGCGGTTTGACCGGGTGATCTTTGTGCCGCCGCCGGATTTCGGGGCGCGGGTGGAGATTGCGAAGATTCACGCGCGTGGGAAGCCTCTGACGGGATTTGATGCGGAGGATATAGCGAAGCGGACGGAGGGGTTTTCGGGGGCGGATCTGAAGGCGGTGTTTGACCGTGCGACGGAGGAGGCGTTAGGGGAGGCGATGAGGAAAGGCGGGATGGTGCCGGTGACTGGGAAGATGCTGGCGAAGGCGGCGAAGGAAGTGAAGCCGTCGACGAGGAAGTGGTTTGAGAGTGCGAAGAACCATGCGTTGTATGCGAATCAGGGGGGTATTTATGATGATATCCTTGAGTACCTCGGGTTGAAGAAATGAGTGTGGAGCTGAGACGTGCGGAGTTGCTGCGCGAGCGGGGGCGGCATGAGGAAGCGATTGCGGTGCTGATGAGTCATCTGGCGCTGGAGCCGGAGGATCCGAGGGCGTTTATAGAGCTGACGCTGAATCGATTGGAGGTGCCGGAGCAATTGCGGGAGGCATTGAGCAATGCGCGGACGGCGGTGGGGTTGATGCCTGAGGATGCGTATCCGCGATCATTGGAGGCGAGGGTTTTGTATTATCTGGACCGGAACAAAGAGGCGCTGGTGGCGGCGGAGGCGGCGATCGCGCTGGAGCCTGAGTTCGGGCATGCGTGGGTTTCGAAGAGCCTTGCGTTGCTGGGGATGAGTCGGTGGAAGGAGGCGGAGGCGAGTGCGCGGGAGGCACTGGGGATTGATCCGGAGGATGTGAGTGCGTCGAATCTGCTGTCGCATGCGCTTTTGAAGCAGAACCGGCTGGATGAATCGGATGCGGAGGTGAAGCGGAGACTGGCGCGGGATCCGGAGGATGCGTTTTCGTTTGCGAATGGGGGATGGGCGGCGCTGCAGCGCGGGGAGGTGGCGGTCGCGGAGGGGTATTTCCGGGAGGCGCTGCGATTGGAGCCGGGGATGGAGCATGCGCGGGAGGGGTTGAAGTCGGCGTACCGGGCGCGGTCGTGGTTTTACCGGGTGTTTCTGAAGTGGGCGTTTTTCATGCAGCGGCTGAGCGGGGGGAATCAGCTGGCGATCACGATCGGTGTGCTTGTGGGATTCAAGGTGCTGCGGGCGGTGGCGGCGAGCATTCATCCGCTGCTGGTGATTCCGATCGCGCTGGCGTATTATGTGTTTCTGTTCGGGAGCTGGCTGGCGGTGGGGCTTGCGAATTTCATCCTGTTGAAGGATCCGGTGGCGCGGTTGTCGCTGGATCGGATGGAGAAGGTGGAGGCTGGGGTGATTGGGGGATTGTTTTTCGGGGGATTGGTGGCGGTGGCGGCTGGGCTTGCGATGGGGAGTGCGGTGGTGGCGGTGGTTGGGGCGGTGATGGTGCTGGCGGCGCTGCCGGCGACGATGGTGCTGACGAATCCGTCGAAGGTGGGGCGGGTGGTGTTCGGGGGGATTTTTGTGGCGGTGCTGGTGCTGGGGGTGGTGCTGGCGGTTGATCTGGGGCGGCATGCGGGGCGGGGGATTTTCGAGGGGACGGCGGGATCGTGTGCGGTGCTGATTCTGCTGCTGGTGGCTGGTTCGTCGTGGCTGGGGATGATTGACGCGTTGCGGAAGGGGAAACCGGGGGAGGGCTGAGGGTTTGCGGGGGATGCTGTGGGGGGAGATATAAATTTCTTGATCTGAGGGGATCGTGCGGAGTAGATTCGAGGTGTTCTCTTCCCCTGACATGTCTCTGGTTACTCCTCTGACTCACGCCTGTGTCTGCGGCTTGCTGCTGGCGGGGTTGGGGAATGGTGTGGTGATGGGGCAGGGTCCGCTCTTGGATTTCCGGGAGAAGCGGCAGGTGAGATTTGTGGCTCCGGAGGGGAGTGCGTGGCAGTTGGAGCGTGCGAAGGATGGTTTGGGCGGGTGGGAGCGAGCGGGCGGGGTGGTTTACGGGCGCGGGAAGACGGTGGTGGTGGAAGATGCTGATGGGAGTGCGGGAGCGGGTTACCGGTTGGTGGCGGTGGATCCTGCGGAGGGGAATGCGCTGGTGAAGCCGGGCGGATGGACGGCGGTGCTGGTGCGTGCGGGAGGGGTGGCATCGGAGATGGTGTTCATGACGGACCGGGAGGGATTTTACCGGATGGATGCGGGGCATGCGCGCGGGTTCACGTGCGAGTGGGTGAAGACTGGGCGTGACGGTGCGGAAGCGGTGCTGACGTGGACGGATGGGACGCGGGCGATGTTGCGGGTGGCGATGACGAGTCGGCAGGTGGGGCGGTGGTGGATGGAGACGATGGGGGATCCTGATGCGGTTGGGTCGGTGGGTGAGATGGCGGACGGGGGATTGCTGCAGATGGTGGAGGGTCGGGTGGTGCGTGGGGCGGTGCTGGCGATGCCGGAGTCGACGGAGGGCCGGGAATTTTTGTTTGATGAGGGTGGGGCGGTGACGGCGTTGCGGTTTTCGGATCCGCTGCATGCGGAGGTGACGCTGCCGTCGGGGAAGGTAGCGGCGCAGGGATTCATGTATGAACGGGAGTCGGGGTCGCGGGCGCGACTTCACAGTGACGCGGACGGGGTGGAGATGCTGTTGGAGTTGCTGGCTCCGGGGTTTGGGGTGTTTGAGGAAGTGCCTCCGGCGCAGCCGGTGGGGGGGATGCCGCCGATGGCGGTGCCGAGACGCGGGGTGTTTACGACGCCGGTGGAGCGGACGGCGGTGCGGGATGGGGATTGTCCGCCGCCTTCGCTGGGTGATCTGGGGTTGGTGGTGCATGGGAGCAGTCCGTGCACGCTGCGGTTCAATGCGGATGGGACGGGGACGGCGACGAAGGAAGTGAACGGGTCGGTGGAGGTGACGGCGTTCACGTGGGCGTATGCGCGGACGGGCGGGACGGGAGCGAGTGTGGCGCTGACATTTCCCGGGGTGTCGCGGGATCTGATTGACGACTATCAACTGGATTTCACGAGTGATTGTGGTGGGCGGTTCCGGCGGGACAGTTATGCGAGCGGGAGTTCTGCTGGGGTGATGTCGGGGACGTTCACGCCTGCTCCGGCGGCGCGATGAGGGATGGAATTGCAGTTGAGGGCGGGCGCGGGCTCTGCAAGGATCGGGAATGATGTCCGCCACCGTTCTGACAGTCGGTACCGGAGTGACCGCAGACCGATTCATTGAAGGATTCCGCTGGATGCTGCTGTCGCGGACGCTGGAGGATAAGATCGGGGCGTTGTACCGGGCGAACCGGATTGTGGGCGGGGTGTATCTCGGGCGGGGGCAGGAGGCGTTCAGTGCGGCGCTGGCGATGGCGCTGGAGCCGAGTCGGGATGTGTATGCGCCGCTGATTCGGGATCAGGCCGGAAGGCTGGCGTTTGGCGAGCCGGTGATCGATACGTTGCGGACGTATCTGGGGAGTGTGCTGGGGCCGATGCGGGGACGGGATGGGAATATTCACCGGGGACGGCCGGGGGCGGGATCGCCGGCGATGATTTCGCACCTTGGGAGCATGATTTCGGTGGTGTGCGGGATGCTGATGGCGCGGCGATTTAAGGGGGAGAAGGAAGTGGTGGGAGCGGCGACGATCGGGGACGGGGGGACGTCGACGGGGGCGTGTCACGAGGCGTTGAATCTGGCGGCGGTGGAGAATCTGCCGTTGGTGCTGGCGGTGGCGAACAATCAGTTTGCGTATTCGACGCCGGTGAGTCGTCAGTATGCGTGCGAGGATTTGTCAGAGAGGGCGGTGGGGTATGGGATTGAGGGATATCGGGTGGACGGGACGGATCTGGCGGCGTGTCTGGAGGTGTTTGGTAAGGCGGTGGCGCGGGCGCGTGATGGGCATGGGCCGCAGATGGTGGTGGGGCGGTTGCTGCGGTTGTGCGGGCACGGCGAGCATGATGATGCGTCGTATGTTCCTGCGGAGTTGCGGGATCGGGAGGAAAACCGTGATTGTCTGAAGCTGGCGCGGGAGCAGATGCTGGCGATGGGTTGGACGACGCCGAGGGATCTGGAGACGATGGAGGCGGATGCGTATGAGACGGTGCAGACTGCGGTGGCGCTGGCGCAGCGTGATCCGCAGCCGGATGCGGCGAAGGAGGACTGGTTGCCGCTGGCGTCGGGCTGGCTGGTGGAGGGTGGGGTCGGGGTGTGTCCTAACGCCTGAGGTGCCGTGGACGCGAATGGTGTAGATGATGAGTCGGCGGGTGCGCGGAGGGTGAGTGGGATTTGTCAGGGCAGGGAGGGGTTGGGGCAGGAAGGTGGGGGAAGGTGGAGGCTGCTCTTGCTGATATTGACGCTGGTGGCGGTTGGGGTGGCTGGGGTTGTGGTGCTGCATCCGTTGAACAGCCTTCTGATGAGGTTGGCGCTAGTGGGGTGTGTTGTGATGGCGTGGGTGGGGATGGTGGTGCTGGCGTGGAAGCGGCGGTGGTGGAGGGTTGGGTTGCTGGTGTTGCCGGTTGTGGCGATGGTCCTGGTGATGCTGCCGGGGGGTGAGATTGATGGAGAGGAGTTGCGGGCGGATTATGTGAGGAGGCTGGGGGCGTTTGAGGGGACGCGGTATTACTGGGGAGGGGAGAGTGCGCGGGGGATTGATTGTTCGGGACTGCCGCGGCGGGCGATGCGCGATGCCTTGCTAGCGTACGGGGTGAGGCACGGGAATGGGCGGGCGATTCGGGAATGGGTCGGGCAGTGGTGGTTTGATGCGAGTGCGCGGGCGCTGGCGGAGGGGTATCGGGGTTACACGGTGCCGGTGGGGATGGCAGGGACGATTCGGGAGATGGATTACGGGGCGTTGCGGCCCGGGGATCTGGCGGTGACGGCGAGTGGGGTACACATTCTGGCGTATGCTGGCGAGGGCCGGTGGATTCAGGCGGATCCTGGGCTGGGGAGAGTGGTGACGCTGGATGGGCGGGGGGGTGAGAACGGGTGGTTTCTGTCGGCGATGACGGTGCACCGGTGGCGGGTGCTGGTGGAGGGGGAGGCGGATCCGACTGCATTACGGTGACCGGCCCAAACCAGAAGGAACGGGCAAGATGGTGGAGTGGCGAGTGTTATTGAATGCCGGCCGGTGGCGACCCGCACGCTGGGTGGTGTGGGAGGGGGGCAGGCGGGATCTGGCAACCTCGAGCCGATGGGGTTTATGATCTTGGGGTCTCAGGGGTCAGTGGCGGAAGGGAATCAATGGTGAAGCGCTTTGTCGTGCCGTCTCCGTAGGAGACTCTGACTTCATGGTCGGTTAGTGACTCCACGACGGCCGAATATCCGTAAATTGGACCCGGTGATGTGGAATGCCTTGGGATGTTCCGATAAGCTCTTGATTCGATGCTGTGGTCGGAAAGGCGGACTATCAAGTAGGTGTGGAATGGAACGGCGTCCCAGCAATCTTCGGTGATAATGATTGTCCTCCCGGTTGGGCTTGAGATTGCAGACGGTTTGAAGTCTCTTCCAGCTATCATTGGCCTGTCGTCGACGCCGCGCTCGTCGACCTTGATCTCGGAAGGAATTCTTCCAATGACCGTGTCGGAGTCTTTGGTCCGAATGTTGTAATAGGCTTGATCGCCGAATTCACGACTTGAGGATTGGTGAAAGGAAATGGCGTATTGATTGCTTGTCGTGGGCACGGAATGCCCGCGATTCATTGTTGCTGCGCATCCGCCGAACAAGAGGGCGGAGAGGATGGTCAGGGGGCGCATGGGGATTGGTTTTTTGCTGAAAGTCTCGGATCAGGCGGCCGCGAGCGGGTGGCGGCGATGATGTGACAGATAGCCTTTGAGTCGGTGCCTGTATCTGTTTTGTTCGGCTTCCGGAATTGAGTAAAGGCTTGCATGTTCAGACAAGGCTTAGGCGGCTGGCTTCTTTCGTGGTAAGACGTATATGCCTGCAACGATTGCCGCAACAGTCGCAAGAATCTGCGGCCAGTGGAAACGGATCATGAACGAGAAGAAGCGGTCAAGATATTCGGACTGCGTCTGAGGCCCCTTGGACCAAGCTCCCCAAGTTGTGCTGTCGGTCCATCCCCAACGGAACAGGGCCACGAAGCCAAGGCAGACAATCGGCACGAGGATAAGCAGCGTCCCAGCGACTGTCCGAATACGTCGAGAGGTGATTGTCGTCATCGGTGAACTCAGGGATTAGCCGAACGTCGCAGATCACAGACCCCGCGCCAGAAAAGCCACGATTGGAACAGCGAGGTCATCGCGGGGTTCTGCGCATATTCTTTGTTAGTAATCGGATTTTGTCTTCGATACATATCCCTGCAGCGCGACTCCAATATCCTGGAGAACACGCTTGGCGTGAACATTAAAAACGCACCGAACGGCCTCGACCGGCATCTTCAACTCAAGGTCAAAGGGGGCGACCTCACCCAACTCAACGTCGTCCAATTGAGTAAATGAAGTCACGTCCAAACCGAGGAATGTGCCGTCAGCGCCGAAATAGGAGAGGTCGCACTTCACGTCATCGAGCGGATATGGGGACACGTTCTTAATACGGCCCTGCAATCTCAGTTCCTGATTCACACCCATCCCATAGGCTGCTGGGCACGAGGGTGCCGCCCCTTTAGAGGCCGCCGCTGATCAAGGAAATTCGTTGGAGGTCGAGTTGAGTTAGTCTGGATTATAACCGTGATTCCGGCGCGGTGCTGTC
>CANHUG010000203.1 GCA_947462995.1 Verrucomicrobiales bacterium
GGTTGGCTGCTCGAGGCGGGCCGACCATGCCACCGAAAGGTCGAGATTGGCTTTCAGGTCTTCATATTGGAAGGCCAGCAATCCCTCACATAAATTCGCAGACAAAGGAGACGTTCCTTCCAGTTTTGCCTCTTCCACCAGCTTTTCCAAAGTGTCTGCTTCGAGTGCGCTGATGAGGCGATGCACGGCATCACTCATCCCCAGCATCGCCCTCCGGACAAATGGGAGCCTGCTGCCCTTCTCATCAACATCTTCCGACTGAATGGCATCAATTGGACATGCCACTTTGAGAACAAAACTGCCTGATTCCGTGTGCCGCATTTGGGCCGCTTGGATCAGCTTTTGGGCTTCCGCGCGGTTCATCTTTGGGTGAAATGCCTGACGCTGGACTTCACTACACGCTGCAGCACGAAACGTGTTCTCGACTCCTTTAACGGCTCGTGCGGCGTAGCTTAATGGCAAACCATCTTCGGCATGGCGCATGGTCGTGACGCCAAAGCGCCAGGTGTCGGAACCAGCTTCCATCAAGCTGGCCTCGACCATGCCGAATCCACGCCCTTCCACTTCAGCCAGCCTTGTGATGGCGATACGCAACGCATCGTCAAAGTCGGGCCTGTCGGTGTCCATTGGCACGATAACCTGCCGGTATTGATCCTTGGGGGATTTCAAAACAAACAACCTGTCCTGAATGGCTTCAGGCACAGGTATCCAGCCACGCACCTTGGCGTAATCGCGCAAGTCCGTCGGAGAAATCAAATCAGCGTAAGTCATGGAACCAAGTACGTTGGGATGTCATCGCCGTGCGCCAGACGATTCACGAGCGTCTTTAAGTTTTCCGGCTTCAATATCTGATCTTTCGGAATCTTCACTGTCTTGCCGCTGTCGTTGTCTGAGGCATCCGCATTTCGGATACTTGCCCAGTAAGCACAGCGTTTGAGAACCAACTGATCCTCTGTACACTCCAGCCAATCAGGATGTTCTCTGGGCAGAAAGAGCACCACCAGAAGGCGAACTGGCTCACGATGGTCATCACGCAGCTTGTCGTAGCGCCGGATTCCCGGCACGAAGTAGGACAGGTGCGTGCCGTCATCCGTCGGTTGTTTGACAGTGGCCTTGAGTTGGATGTTGATCGTCACCTGCGTGCGCCACGTCCCCGGAAATGTGCCATACGCTGTCACCACCGCATCAATGCCCTCCTTATCCTCATCCGGCGTGGCCGGACGGCAGACGTAACCCGCATGAGAGGCCACAGCGTGCAGATACGCATAGCTGATTCGGGCTTCAATGTCTTGTTGCGTCGTGGCCATGGTCTTTGCGAATTCTAGAGGGCTGCCGTGATTTCAACAACGCCAATCTCCCCGCTCGACAGCTTCGGCAGAAACGTGTCGCGCAGGGAGGCGAAGGTGCCGGGCTGGGGAATCCCCGAGTTCCGCCGCCGGATGGCATCCCGCTCCTCCCTCTCCCGACGGGAACGGGAGTGAGGTGGTGTCTTTCGGGGCAGCAGGTTTGGAGCGGGCGGGCATGAAAGCACGTGGTCAATCGCAATTCTTTCAGAGATGCTATGGATGGATCAAGCAAATCAACGGGGAAACAAGGGATCAGGGGGAACTCTGGAAAAGGTGCATGGTGTTCCCGTCCATCGCTCAGACAATTACACAGGAACGAGCCGCGTGAACTTATCCTTCGCAGCGGGGACCTCGACGAAGCCTGGAAGGTCGTGATGAGTCTCGGGCTCACCGCCTTCCCCTATGTCTGCGCTGGCCTCCACGACCCGCAACACGGGCCAACCGCGACCACCTCAACCGCCCAGCCGGTTCCCCGATCACTTCATGACTTCCCCACGCCCCCCCTTCCCCGGCCCGATCCGGCGGAGACCTCCATCCTGTTGAAGCCTCCAGATCGCGCGCTCCACCGAGCGGTTCGCAACTCCAATCGCCTCCGCCCGCAGCGCGGCGAACACCGATTGCTGGATGAGATCGAGGCCGGATGGCTGAATGAACGACGCCAGCAGATCGACTTCTGCAGCAGCGGAAACGCGCTGCCCAATGCTTCTCCAAAGCGGGGCCGTAGGATGCCCGGTGGCGAGCGTCAGCGCCGGTGGCTTGGTAGTTTTTGGGCTATCTCCCGCAAGGTAGTTCCCCTTCCCCGGAATCACATGGCGCACGCCGCCGCGGGGATCGGCCATGTCGCCAACGTAACGCGGGATCACATGGATGTGAACGTGAGGAACCGTCTGCCCGGAAGCCGCACCACAATTGAAACCGACATTGTAGCCATCAGGCTTCGGCTCAAGCCGGCCGTCGAGCCGACGCTTCGCTTCATTCACCAAACCCATCAGCGCAGCCTGCTCCGCCTCAGTCGCATCGAACCAAGTCTCCACAACACGCCGAGTCACCACAAGCACATGGCCAGGCGAAACCGGAAACCCATCGAACACCGCAAACGCCAGATCATTCGAGCATAGCCATTCGCACACCGGAACGGCGAGGAACGGGGACTCAGTCGCACTCATGATCGTCAGCAATTGCCTAAAAAGGGGTACCTCACACCTCAATCCATCCCACCCACTTCGCCAGCCCGAATCACTTTTCGCCGCAGAAGCATGTTCCCCTACGAAAGCCCTCGCGGCCCATCCTTCCCAAAGCACCGCCGACTTCCAGAATCCCAAGCAGTCTTCCCTAAAGGCGGACCAGGAGCGGTCGCACCGACGGCGCCCTTCGCATCGCCTCCGCCTGATCACCCGCGTTCGCCCATGAATACCGGCCATCACACAACCGCGGCCCCACTGCCCTCCCCTCTCCCAACAAGCCCCTTTCACTATTTACAATTCACTATTTCCAATTTCCACCACCCCCCTCGCCTCACTCGAGCACCTCAGTGTTTGGCAGGCGGGCGGCGGCCTTCTCAAAGGTAATCAGAGGCAACCCCGCCGCATCCGCCTCAGCGTGGATCAACCGATCGAGAAATCCCGGCTTCGCCGTAGCAAGCCCCTCAGTCGCAAGCAGTGGCAGCAAATGAGGATGCACCACGAAAGTGCGCATCGAAAGAAGGCTTCGCAATCCGCCCAGCACAACTTCCTTGGCCATGCCGTAATGATGCTGGCAGGCAAAGTAGACTTCCAGAACAACTAGGTTCGACACAAACACCCTCGCCCCCGCCTGCTCAATCTCCGCCATATACCGACGCGCTGTCATGGCAAGGTTATCCGGTTGCCCAGTCAGCAACCGCATCACCACCGACGTATCCAGCGCCCCGCGAATCTCAGGAAGGCTCATCCCATCGAGAAATAACGGATCTCCTCATCGCCTCAGTCCCATGGTCAGTCACCTCTCCCGGCATCCACTGAGCCAGCGGCGGCCGGAAACTCTCCCAGTCAATGCCAGTCGCATGCGGCACCGTCTGCTTCTTTTCCCGAAGCCATCGCGCAAACAGGCTGATCGCCACCTCCCGCACCGCAACACCATCCCTCGCCGCCTCAGCTTCCACCGCACGATACAACTCATCAGGAATCTGAACCGTCGCCTTCATGCTCCCAGCCTCCTGTATTCCCGCCTCAAAATCAAGCCGGCAACTCACCCTCCCCCCCTCTCCGAACAAGCCCCCTCTCAAATCTCAAATCCCCTCCCTCCCAGCCACAGGCCTTGGACTGCGGAAACCTGGTACCGCTTTCCCGGAGCCAGCCCGCTGGCCCGGCACCGCTCAAGCTCTCCACCCGCCAAGTCTCCCTCCGACCAAGCCCGGGATCGCGAGGCTCTGTACTCGCGCCACCCAACAAGCAATCGTCTCCTCCGAACAAGCTAGCCGAAGGCTCTGGACTGCTGGGAGAATCACAGCTCTCAGGGCGCACGGAGTGCGCGCGGCCAGCCCTCCGTACCAGCCCGGGATCGCGAGGCTCCGTACTCGCGCCACCCAACAAGCAATCGCCCCACCCCACAAGCTCTCCACCCAACACGCCCCCTCCATACAAGTCGTTCTCCGAACCAGCCATTCCCACTTCCCACTTCCCACTTCCCTCCCCCCTCTCCCCACAAGCCCCATCCGTGCCCATCCGTGAAATCTGTGGTTCCCACCCCCACCCCACAAGCACTCCACCCAACACGCCCCCTCCGACCAAGCCCTGCACCCAACCAGCCACATTCACTTCACACTTCTCACTTCTCACTTCTCACTTCCCTCCTCACTTCTCACTTCTCACGCCATGAACGACCTGATCCTCTACACCACGGACGACGGCCGGAGCCAGATCAAGCTCCGGGCGCGGGAAAACACCGTCTGGCTGACCCAACTGGAGATGGCGGACCTCTTCGATGCCACGAAGCAGAACATTTCCCTGCACCTGAAGAACGTCTTCGATGACGGGGAACTGGACCCTGGTTCAGTTGTCAAGGAATCCTTGACAACTGCCGCCGACGGCAAGGACTACTCCAACAAGCTCTACAACCTCGACGCCATCTTGGCCGGAACAACAATGGGGCGCCGCGTTCCTCGACACCCCGACCACCGCCGCAACCGAACGAGCCACAAAAAAGGCCTGATGCAGCAGCTTTTCCCATCCACGGAGGAGGTTTATTGATGAACGAAATGCAGCCGGAAGACTCAGAGCGCCAGATGCCGCATCCGTACTTCGTGGATGAGACCGGCGACGGCGTGATTTTCGACGGCAAAGGTCGGGTGCTGGTGGGCACCGGGAAGGTTCAGGACTACTTCACTGTGGGAATGGTGGAGTGCCGGGCGTTGAAATCGCTCGCCGAGGATCTGGCCTCGTTGCGGTCCCAGCTTTTGGCCGACCCGTATTTCAAGGGCGTGCCTTCGATGCAGGCAGATGCCAAAAAGACCGCCCTCTTCTTCCACGCCAAGGATGACCTGCCCGAAGTGCGCCGGGAGGTGTTCAGGGTGCTGGAACGCCACGACTTTTCCTTTTACGCTGTCGTCCGCACCATGTCGGCGGTCGCTCGGCAGGTGTATCAGCGCAATGAGAGGGATCCAACCTACCGCTACCGCCCCACCGAGTTGTATGACAGTGCGGTGCGGCGGCTCTTCGATCGCAAACTCCACACAAGGCCGGCCTTCGATGTGGTGTTCGCCAGCCGGGGCAAGGCCCGCACCCAGTCGCTACGCGATCACCTGCTTAAAGCGCAGGCTGCATCCCGCAAAGCTTCGGGAACCTACCCGGACGCGGCCATTCATGTCCGCGCCATGCCGTCCCACCAGCACGTCGGCCTCCAGGTTGCTGACTACTGCCTTTGGGCGTTGCAGCGGCTGTTCACCAAAGGGGAAGACCGCTTTCTATCCCTGATTTGGCAGAAAGTCGGGCTCATCGTGGATGCCGATGACACTTCCGAAAAGCCCTACGGCACCTATCACACCCGAAAGCGTCCGCCGCTGGACGCGCAGAAAATGAAAAGTCGGAAGGTAGAGGATTGAGCGGCGAACCGACAATCACACGGCATGGAGCCGAATTTCACCTTCCGACCCCAACCTCGTACGCTGCCCCTCCCTTCCTACGCAAGCCAAATTTCTTACACCCGGATTCTCCCCATGAACGACCTGATCCTCTACACCACGGACGACGGCCGGAGCCAGATCAAGCTCCGGGCCAAGGACCAAACCGTCTGGCTGTCCCAGCGGGAGATGGCCCAACTCTTTGACGTGAGCACCGACAACGTCGGGCTGCACCTCAAGAACATCTTTGCGGACGGGGAACTGAGCCGGGAGGCAACTACCGAGGAATCCTCGGTAGTTCAAATCGAAGGGGGGCGCGAGGTGCAGCGCCCGATCACCCTATACAACCTCGACGCCATTTTGGCAGTCGGCTATCGCGTCCGCTCCCCTCGGGGCGTGCAATTCCGCCGCTGGGCCTCCACCATCCTGAAGGAATACCTGCTCAAAGGCTTCGTGATGGACGACGAGCGCCTCAAAAATCCAGATGGCCGCCCGGATTACTTCGACGAGATGCTGGAACGCATCCGGGACATCCGGGCCTCGGAGAAGCGCTTTTACCAGAAGGTGCGCGACCTTTTTGCCCTGAGCAGCGACTACGACAAGACGGACAAGGCCACCCAGGTCTTCTTCGCCACCGTGCAGAACCTTCTCATTTTCGCCGTTACGCAAAAAACTGCCGCCGAACTTATCACCGCCCGCGTCAATCCCAACGATCCGCACTTCGGCCTCCTCGCATGGAAAGGCGACAAGGTCCGCAAGACGGACATCGTCGTCGCCAAGAACTACCTCACCGAGGACGAAATCGACACCCTGAACCGCCTCGTGGTCATCTTCCTGGAAACCGCCGAACTGCGCGCCAAGAGCAAGCACGAGACGCGCATGGCCTTCTGGAAGCAGAACGTGGATCAAATCATCACCTCCAACGGCTTCCCGCTGCTGGCTCACGCAGGCTCTATCAGTCACGAGCAGATGGAAGTGCACACGGGCGAGCTCTACCTCAAGTTCGATCGGGATCGCAAAAAGCGTGATGCAACCGAGGCCGATCAACAGGACGAGGCCGACCTCAATGCCCTCGAAACCAGAATCAAACGACGCCCGAAGATGTGAGAGTTGTGAATTGTGAGCATCACAGCTCAGGGGGCGCACGGAGTGCGCGCGGCCTCCACCCCACAAGCCCTTCAAACTTCTCACTTCCCTCCCCCCTCTCCCCACAAGCCCCATCCGTGCCCATCCGTGAAATCTGTGGTTCCCACCCCCTCTCCCAACAAGCCCCTCTCACTTCCCACTTCCCTCCCCCCTCTCCCCACAAGCCCCATCCGTGCCCATCCGTGAAATCTGTGGTTCCCACCCCCTCCCCACCAGCCCTTCAAACTTCTCACTTCTCACTTCAAACTTCTCACCCCCCCCCGTGACCGAGTGGCTTGCCAAGGGGCCTTGGATGTGGCACCTGATGCAACATGAACGCCTCCCTTAGCCTCGATGAAGCCGGCAGGCTGGTGCTGCCAGAC
>CANHUG010000204.1 GCA_947462995.1 Verrucomicrobiales bacterium
GAGACCGGACTGAGTGACCGAGAAGGTGGCGGAGTCGGCCGAGCCGGCGGCGAGCTGGAAGTTACCGGGGCCGCCGATGGCGAGATTCTGGGGATTGAGCGTGGAGGACGGTGGGAGCGAGCGGATAGGAGAACCGTCGGGAGAGAAGGAACGGTAGGCGCCCTGAGAGAAGACGAAGAACGTGTTCTGGGTGCCGACGGCGAAGGCGTCGCAGGTGGCGGGGAGCTGGAGAGACAGGGGAGGGCCCCATGCATCGGAGGCGGGGAGGAACTGACGGATGATGCCTGTGGTGGTGATCCCGAAGATGTCGCCATCGGGGCTGGTGGCGACGCGGGAGGGGAGCCATTCCGGGGAGAACGGGCGCCATTCGCTGGTGACGGTGTGGAACAAGCCGCGGTTCATGACGGCCCAGTCGCCGGAGAGGCAGAGATCGCCTTCGCGCCATGGGGAGCTGGTGCGGATGCCGGGGAGGGGGCGATGGAGCCATGAATTGAAGCCTGGGTCGTGGGTGGTGATGAAGACCTGAGAGCTGGTGCCGCCGTGGGCGTGATTGAGGGTGTGGAGACGGCCGAGGCGGTCGGCGATGGCGCCGGCGATGCGCGGGTAGGCGCTGAGAGGCGAGGTGCCAGGGGCGGCTGGGACGAAGAATGCGCGGCGGGCGGGGCTATTGAGAGGATCCGGGAATTCGCGAAGACTGCCAGCGCCGCTGAGGAGGAGACTGCGGGAGTCGATAGGTGAGGGGGAGACTGGGCCGACGATGAGGGAGGAATTGGAAGAGATATTGTCGGTGGTGGCGTTGGAGACCCTGACTTTGTAGATGCCTGCGGCGAGGGAGCCGGCGTTGGGGATGCGGAGTTGACTGCCGGTGGCACCGGGGATGGCGATGTTATTGCGGAACCATTGATAGGAGATTGGCGGGGTGCCGATGACGAAGGTTTCGATGATGGCTTCACTGCCGAAAGGGACGCGCAGTTGAGGGAGGGGCTGGCGAACGATGGAGAGGGGTGATGATTCGGAGTCGGAGAGTTGGTCGAGGGAAGGGGAGAGGAGGTGGATGCGCGGGGCGGAGTCGGGGACAGTGGTGATGACGATGAGACGGCCGTCTGGGAGCGGGAGGATGCGCCATGGGTTGCCGGCGAGGATGACGGCCTTTTCGCGGAGCCATGAAGTGGACCAGCGCTGGACGCGGGTGAAGTTAGGAGAGTCGTTTTCGAGAGTGATCAGATTATTGCCGAGCCAGAGCATGTCTGCGGGGCGGATGCCGATGTCGCGGATGGAGCTGAGGTCCGAGGAGCGGAGGAGAGAGCCGCTGCCGAGGATGAGGAGAGAGCCGTCGTGGCGGGCGCGGATGGGGCCTGCTGGGTCGGTGAGGCTGGCGGTTGGTGCGGAGCGGCGGGGACCGAAGGTGCCGTCTGGATTGATGGAGTGTGCGAGGAGACTGGCAGGTGTCTGGGTTTGGAGGGCGTAGAACTGGCGATTGGCGGGGTCCCATGTGAGATGGGAGGGGAGAGGGAAACCGGAAGATGAAGCGAGCTGGTTGCCTGAGAGAGAGAACGTGGAGAGGGAGGCGGCGGAAGGGGTTCCGTGAGCGGCGATGAGGAGATTGGTGGTCAGGGTGATTTTATCGACGGGGCTGTCGGTGGAGGCGAAGGGAGAGGGAGGGGTGGCTGGATTACCGAGGTTGAGCTGGAAGATGTCGCGGTCCCCGGTGGCGAAGTGGAGTTGGTTAGCGTCAGGGTGGTAGGCGATGGAGGAAGGGGCGTCGGGGAAGCTGAGGGTTCCGGTGTAGGTGTTTTGTGCCGGGGACCAGCGGAACAGACTGAGGTGGGAGCGGCTGAGGATGTGGAGGGTGCTGTCGCGATCGATGAAGGCGTCGGTTGGGTTGAAGGGCAGGCCGGAGGGGTTGGAGGGTTGGCTGGCGGTGGGGGCGTTGAGGGCCGAGAGCGGGAAGGTATCGACCTGCATGCCGTTAGGGGTTCTGCCGTCGGCGGAGAAGACGAGGGCGTCGGTGCCGTGGACGGAGACTCGTTTTGGTCTGGCGGAGGGGACGGTGACGCTGCCTGTGGGGACGGAGGCGAAGCGGTAGGCGGTGAGGAGATTGCTGCGGAGGATGATGGGGGCGTCGTGGCTAGAGAAGGCGGTGTGGGTGACCGGGGAGGTGTCGGTGGCGGAGAAGAGCGAGTTGATGCGGAGGAGGTTTTGAGCGAGATAGATGTTGCCTGATTCGTCGATGATGCGGCTGCCATCCGGGAAGGTCCATGTTATTGGGGCGAGCGGGACGAAGCCGAAGGGTTGGCTGGAGTTGGAGGATGAGATGGTGCCGTCTGGGGCGAAGTCGAGGGAGTGGACCCTGCCTGCGGAGTTGCTGGGGCTGCGGAAGAAGAGGCGGTTGGAGCGAGGGCTGACGCTGGGGCCGGCGAAGTCCGGGGTGGGCGGGACAGTGGCCATGGGGTCGCCGGTGAGACGGTCGACGGTGCGGAGCGAGCCGTCGTGGATCCCGAGGAGATTGCCGATGGAGAAGAGGGAGTTGATGCGGAAAGTGGAGGAGGCGAGGATCTGGCGGTTGGAGCCATCGAGGTTCCAGCGGACGACGACGCGGTTTTCGGCGGCGTAGATGGCGGCGTTGTCGACGCAGAGGGCATTGACTGGGAGTTGAGTGAGGATTGGCGGAAGCCAGAGGCGGGAGGCGAGGTGGAAGCGTTCGATGCGTGAGGGGTTGGAGAAGGCGAAGTAGTGGATGCCGGCTGATTCGGAGGCGAGGTCGAGGAAGGAACCGCCGATGGCTGGGGGAGTGACGGCGATAGAGTTGGAGAAGGAGTTGCCGAAGACGTTGGAGGCGCGGATTCTGAGGGTGTGGGTGACGGCGGTTTCGAGGTTGTCGACTGTGGTGGAGGTGGTGTCGAAGGGGAGCGTGCGGAGCGGTTGCCAGAAGCCGTTGACCATGCGTTCGATGGTGAAGTTGTCTTCGTCGGTGGAATTGTCACGCCATGTGAGGAAGACGCGCTGGGTGGAGACATCGGCGGCGAGGTTTTTCGGTGCCGGGGGCGGGCTGGTGCTGAAATTGACTGGGGCGGTGAGTTGGGCGGAGAGGTCGCCGGCGACGGGGCCGTTGACTGCCTGGATTCTGTAGAAGAAGCTCGCGAAGCCGGCGATGTTGCTATCAATGAACGACGTGGTGTTTGGCGGGAGGGGGATGATGGTAGGGGCTTCGCTGGCGAATCTTGAGCGGTAGAGGAGGAAGCCGGATTCATTGGTGGCGTTGTCCTGCCATGTGATCGTCAGGGAGGATCGGGAGGTTCTTGAGAGGGCAAGATTGTAGGGTTCACCGACGGGTTGATCTGTGGAGGAGAGGGTTGAGGCGGTGATGGAGGCGGGGGTTGGGGAGGAGATATCGCCGGTGAGGGTGAAGATGCGGAATGCGTAGCTGGTTCCAGGGTTCAGGCCGGTGATGGAGGACTGGGTTGCGGGGGCTGAGACGCGCGGCGCTTCGGTCCATGGGTCTGAGGAAGCCGCGATTCGGTAGAGGATGGAGAAGGCGGAGGAGTTTTCCGCGGCATCGAGCCATGAGAGGGAGATGCTGGAATCGGAACGTGAGGTGGTAGTGAGGGAGACTGGAGGTGGGGTGGCGGATGAGGAGATGTGGATTGGATTGAAGTCGGCGTCGGTGAGGGCGAGGCGAGGGGAGCCGTTGATCTGGGTGATGACGACGAAGCCGGAGGAGGTTTTGAGGAGACGGACGGGCGAGCCTGAGAAGGTTCTGGAGGCGGGGTGGAGGTTGAGCAGGGGGCCGGACCAGCGCTGGAGCTGGGTGGCTCCGTTAAGAGGTCTGATGGAGGCGATGTCGTCGCCGTTCCAGATGAGGTCGGTGACGCTGGTGGTGAGGGTGGTGGCGAGGGCGAGGGAGGTGGCGGAGAAGATCTGGCCTGAGGCGAGGGCGATTCTGGTGCCGTCCGAGTGGACGCGGATGGGTGTGGCGAACTGGAAGCCGTCAGCGGTGGAGGACTGGAGGAAGGTTTGGGCGAGACCGGAAGGGGAGAAAGTGCGGGAGGCGAGTTCGATGGGGGTGCGGGTATCGGTCAGGTGGTAGATGCGGCTGCGGACGGGGTCCCATGTGTTTTCGGCGCTGGTGGGGGCCGATGTGGAGGCGGTGACGGTGGTGCCTGAGGGGGAGAACGTGGTGTAGCCGGTGAGAGTATTGGCGTGGACGAAGCCACTGGCGGCGGTGAGGCCGGTGATGGGGGCGAAGTCGACGGAGGCGAACGGGAGTTCGGAGGGAGAAGTGGCGGAGAGGTCGATCTGGCGGATGGTGCCGGTGGCGTAGGCGATGTAGATGCGGTTATTGGCCGGGGAGTAGGAGATGCGGTTGGGAACGCCGAGGAGAGGGATGGGAGTGAGGAAGTTGCGGGTTTCCGGGGACCAGCGGAACAGGGAAAGGAGTCTGCGGCTGAGGATGTGAATGATGCCATTGTTGGAGGTGAAGGCATCATCCGGGGAGAAGAGGAGATCGCGTGGGTCGAGTGGCAGGTCCGGGGTGTCGGCGGGGAGGCTGGCGAGGGGGAGTGATTCGACGGCGAGGCCGGTGGAGGAGAGACTGTTTCTGGAGAAGACGAGGGCGGAGTTGCCCTGGACGGCGACCCTGACGGATTCCTGTGAGGAGAGAGGGAGCGATCCGGTTTCTGTGAATGTGCTGGAGAGGGCGTGGAGGCGGTTGTTTCTGAGGATGATAGGGATATTGGAGCCGAGGAAGGCGAGGTCTGTGAAGGGGGCGCCGAGGGAGCCGAGGTATAGAGCGCTGTCGGTGGAGTAGATGGAGCCGCTGTCATCGGCGACGCGGCCGCCGGATGGGAAGACGAAGGTGCGGGAGGAACGAGGGCGAGGGCCTTCATTGGGGCTGACGCCTTCGCGGGCGAGGGCGCCGACGCTGGAGAGCTCGAAGAAGGAAATGGCGGAAGCGACTGAGGAGTGACTGGTGGCGAAGAAGGCGCGTTGGAGGAGCGGGTCGAAGCTGACGCCTACGGAGGCGAAGTGGAAGGCGAAGGAAGTATTGAATGAGCGGGAGATGGCGCCGGTGGATTTTGTGAGGGAAGTCCAGCCTTGAGGAGAGAGTCTGACGAGGACGAAGGAGTTGGTGGCGAAGAGGTCGGCGGCCGTGCTTGCCATCTGGCGGAGGAGAGTTCTGGCGGAGCCGTCGAGATTCCAGCGGACGATGTCGCGGCCCTCGGCGACGTAGATGCCGGAGGAATCGATCCAGAGTGCGGTGGCCTGAGCGTTGAGGGGGACTGGGGGCAGCCATGAGGTGGCGGCGAGGTCGTAGCGTTCGATGCGGTTTGGGGCGTTGAGAGCGAAGTAGTAGATGTTGTTGTGGCGCATGGCGAGGTTGAGGAACTCGCCGCCGACGCGGGGTGTGGTGATGGTGACGATGGCCGAGCTGGTGGAGCCGGAGGGGTTAGTGGCTCTGACGCGGAAGGAGTAGGCGGTGAAAGGGGTGAGGTCTGTGAGGACGATGGAGGAGGAGTTGAAGCCGCGCGTGGCGACGGTTGACCATGAGGTGACGGGATTGGAGGAGCGGTCGATATCGAAGGAATCCTCGTTAAGGGAAGTGTCGGACCATGAGAGGCGGGCGGAGGTTGAGGTGACGTCGGTGATGGAGAAGCCGGCTGGGGCAGTTGGGGGGGCGTCGGATGAACGGGTTGGGACGGCGAACTGGGCGGAGAGTTCGCCTGAGATGCCGCCATTGAAGGACTGGATACGGTAATAGATCAGCGAGCCTGTGGGGAGGCCAGTGTCGGTGAAGCTGGTGACGTCTGCGGGGACGGAGAAAGCGGTGACGGGGCCGTCCGGGGAGAGGGACCGGAGGATGCGGAAGCCTGTTTCGTTAGTGGCGTTGTCGGACCATGAGATGGTGAGGCTGGTGGCGTAGATTCTGGTGACGGAGAGTTGGTAGGGTTCGCCGATGGGTTCGTCCGGGGAGCTGAGGGTGCGAGCTGAGACTGTGGGGGATGGTGGGGATGAGAGGGACTGGGTGATGGCGCGGATGCGGAATTCGTAGGTCTGGTCCGGGAGGAGATCAGGCTGGGTGCCGGAGGTGGTGCCACTGGGGAGTTCGATGCCTTTGGACCACGGGGAGTTGGAGTTGGCGATGCGGAATTCGATGAGGAAGGAGTCTTCGTTATCGGACTGATCCAGCCAGTTGAGGGAGATGCCGACGGCGGATCTGGCGCGGATGGAGGGAGAGGATGGAGGGAGCGGTTTGAGTGGGGACTGGTAGAGGACGTTGAAGGAGAGGTTGAGGAGGTTGATTTGCGGGGAGCCGTTGACGGAGGTGATGACGGCGTAGCCGGAGGGCAGTGAGAAGATGCGGATGGGTGTGCCCTTGAGTTGGGCGACGATGGTGCCGCCGGCGTAGGATGAGGCATTCCATGACTGCACGACGGTGGCTGAGGCACTGTTCTGGATGGAGTAGAAGGAGGTGCCGGACCAGATGCCGTCGGCTGGAGAGATGGGAAGGGTGGTGATGCGGGAGAGACCTGTGGCGTTGAAGACGACGCCGCTGCCGATGACGATGCGGTTGCCGTCGGGGCTGACGAGGATGGGGGGTACGAAAGCGAAATCGCCATTGTAGGGGGATTCGATGATGTCGCCGAGGCGTCCTTCCGGGGTGATGACCTCGTAGAGGAGATCGCGCGGGACGGTATTTTCGCGGAAGCGGTACATGCGGCGTCTGACTGGGTCCCATGTGCGGGATTTGCCTCTGTGGGGGACGCTGGTGTTATTGAGGAGACTGCCGGAGCTGGAGTGGACGAGGACGGCGCCGAAGGTGGTGGACGAGTGGAGGAGGGAACCTGCCGAGGTGAAGCCTTCTGCGGAGTTGGGGAGGACTGCGAAGAGGGAGTCTGCC
>CANHUG010000205.1 GCA_947462995.1 Verrucomicrobiales bacterium
ACAACGGTGTCCGTGTTTGGTCTGGATTTGACCTGCTGGGGCAGGTGACGCCGGCTCTCTGAGCGCTGAATCGAAGGGGGCCCGAGGGTTCCCGGGTCCCTGCCCGAGGGCCGTTTTCAGCCGCCATCCCGGCATCGCCGCGGCATGCTGGGCCGGTGATTTTTCTACCGGCAGCAGTGTTTCCGCTTGCATCCGAAATATGTTAGGAAGGTTTTGCCTATGGTAATTATGGATTCCTCCAACTCTCCTCTGGCCGACCGCTTCTTCGCTCCTCTGACCGGCATCGCCGACCGCTGCCCCGCGGCCCGTTCCTGCCCGGAACTCCCCGATCTCTCATGGCTGCACCTCGGCATCACCCGCGTGCTGGAGGACGAGCCCAGCGGCCGCGCCTTCCTCCAGTCCATCAGCGCCGACTGGCACCGCGTGCCCGCCCGCAGCTCGTTCTTCGATTCCCTGGCCAGCCGCCGCCGCCTGCGCTTCTGCCGCGAGGCCAATGCCGCGCTCTGTGCCGTCATGGCCCGCACCCTGACCGATCCGCTGGCCGCGTGGCCCGGCCTGGCCGAGTTCGCCGTCTTTGCCGGCGACGGCCATTTCCACGCCGCCGCGGTCCACGATCCCCGTCAGCCCGATGGCACCCGCCACGCCACCGGTCACCTCTACGCGCTCGATCTGCGCACCCATGCCATGCACCACATCGACGTCGGCGATCAGGTGGCGCGGCTTAAGGAGCACGACATGCGCACCCTCAAGCGTCAGGATCCCGCCGCCCTGCGCATGGGCACTCCGGCCGGCAGGAAAGTGCTCATTGTCTGGGACCGGGCCGGCATCGATCTCGCCTGGTGGTACCAGTGCAAGCATCGGCACGGCATCTACTTTCTCTCCCGTCCGAAGGACAACATGGTGTTCGAAGGCGGACCCGCGCTGGCCTTCGACGCCGCCGATCCCGTCAACACCGGCGTCGTTGCCGATGAACTCGTCGCCCCGGCCACCCACATGCGGCATATGCGCCGCATCACGTTCATCGATCCCGTCGAAGGCGTCCCGTGGCAGATCCTGACCAACGAGCACACCCTTGCACCCGGCCTGCTCGTGAAGCTCTACCGCATGCGCTGGGACATCGAGAAGGTCTACGACGAGTTCAAGAACAAGCTCCTCGAGGAGAAGGCATGGGCGACCTCCGCGACGGCCAAGTGCATGCAGGGCGAGTTCCTGTGTCTGGCGCACAACCTGATGGTGCTGCACGAGGACCTGCTGCTTCGGGAACACGGGATCGTCAACGAAGCCGAGAACCGACGGCGGGAAAAGCGGCTGAAAAAGGAACAGGAAACGGCGCGCAAGGCCGGGCGCGCGGTGCCGCTGCTGCGCCAGTCGCTCCAGCGCTGCACGCAGCGCACGGTGAAGTTCGTGCGCTGGCTGCGGGTATTTTTGTTCCGCGACGCGCCCTGGACGGCCATCCTCGACGCCCTGCGCATGGTCTACCGCACACCGTAGCCGAAATCACGGACACCGTTGCGCCCTCCGGAACAGCGAGGAGGCCTGTCTCATAATCGCCCTCCATGAACCGCGAAGAGCCCTCTCTCATTATAGAACCTCGAAGAGGCCTGTCTCATTGTCGCCCTCCCGAAATCCTCTCCCCCAACCGCAAGAGAAACCGCGTAGAGGCCTGTCTCATTACCCCGTGCCCCGGTTCCGCCCCCCCGCGCACACCCACACCCACGAGGCCTGTCTCATTATCCCACTCACCCGCCCAGCCCCTCCAAAACCCAGCGCCCCCCCCCGCTCAACTTAGCGCCAATCCCCCCTCTTCCCCCGCCCCGTCTCAAATCCCAATCCCCCCCCGCCCAACCTTGACAACCGCACCTGCGCACGCCTTGTGCCCCATCCGCATGCTGCAGCTCGCCAATATCTCCAAATCCTTCGCCGGCCGCGTGCTTTTCCGCGACGTCTCCTTCCAGATCAACCGCGGCGAACGCATCGGCCTCGTCGGCCCCAACGGTGCCGGCAAATCCACGCTCTTCTCCATCATCCTCGGCGACCAGGGCCCGGACGACGGCAAGGTCACCATGGAACGCGGCATCACTTTCGGCTTCCTCCCTCAGGAATCCGCCCCCGCAGGCGACGAAACCGTCCTCGAACTCGCCACCATGCACGCCGACGAACACAGCGGCTGGGAAGTCGAACCAAAAGCTCGCCGCATCCTCAAAGGCCTCGCCTTCCGCGACTCCGACCTCGACCGCCCCGCCCGCGCCCTCTCCGGCGGCTGGATCATGCGCGCTCACCTCGCCCGCCTCCTCGTCCAGCAACCTGACCTCCTCCTCCTCGACGAACCCACCAACCACCTCGACCTCGAATCCCTCCTCTGGTTCCAGGAATACCTCAAATCCTACCCGGGCGCGATCCTCATGATCTCACACGACCGCGAATTCCTCAACGCCCTCATCGGCCGCGTCGTCGAAATCGCATGGCAGCGCCTCCACTTCTACAACGGCAACTACGACGCCTTCCTCCGCGAAAAAGAAGCCCGCGCCGAACAGCACCGCCAAGCCTACGAAAATCAGCAGAAGGAAATCGAAAAACTCCAGGACTTCGCCGACCGCTTCCGCGCCAAAGCCTCCAAAGCCGCTCAAGCCCAGAGCAAGCTCAAACAGATCGAACGCATGGAGAAAATCGAGGCTCCCCTCGAAACCGCCAAAACCGTTCACTTCCGCTTCCCTCAGCCTCCCCGCAGCGGCCAGCGCGTCATGGCCCTCAAATCCGTCGACTTCGCCTACGGCGATCTCGTCGTCTACAAAGACCTCGAAATCGAGGTCGAACGCGGCCAGCGCACCGTCCTCGTCGGCCCTAACGGCGCAGGAAAATCCACCATGCTCAAAATCATGGCCGGAATCCTCTCCCCGCAGTCAGGCACCCGCACCCCCGGACACAATGTCCGCGCCGGCTACTTCGCCCAGAACCGCACCGAAATGTTCCAGCTCAAGCGGACCGTTCTCGAAGAGGCCATGGACGTCGAAAACCGTCAGCCGGAACAGTTCGTCCGCAACCTCCTCGGCAGCTTCCTCTTCAGCGGCGACGATGTCCTCAAACCCGTCGCCGTCCTCAGCGGCGGTGAAAAAAGCCGTCTCGCCCTCTGCAAGCTCCTCCTCGATCCTCCTAACTTCCTCCTCCTCGACGAACCCACCACGCACCTCGATATGGCCAGTATCGAGGCCCTCATCAGCGCCCTCTCAGGCTTCGAAGGCACGCTCGTCTTCATCAGCCACGACGTCCACTTCATCCGCAAAGTCGCCACCACCGTCCTCCACATCAGCGCAGGTGCCATCACCCCCTACGCAGGCGACTATCAGTACTATCTCGACAAAAGCCGCGCCACCTCGGAACGCGCCGCCCTAACCAGCGGCACAAAACTCACCGACAGCCGCCCGGAAGACAAACCCGACGCACCCTCCGACTCCCGCACCAAAGTTTACCTCACCCGCGACGAGAAAAAAGCCGCCAACCGCGAACGCGAAGCACGCATCGTCGCCCGCCGCGAAAAGAAAAAGGAAATCGAACGCTGCGAAGCCGATATCGCCAAACTCGAAGAACAACAACGCGTCCTCTCCGGAAAACTCGAACTCCCGGAAACCTACGACAACTCCGCACGCGCCATGGAGCTGAACCGCGAACTCATGGGCATCGCCAATTCCCTCGAACGCGTCACCGCCGCATGGGAAAAAGCCCTCGCCGACTTCGAAGCCCTCCAGGGCAACGCCGACTGATCTCCCCCCCGCCACGCTTGCGGCCCCCCTCACCGCAACCGATCATGGACGCGCACTCCCGCGCCCCATGAATGCCCTCCTCTTCCTCTTCTCGGCCTTCACGGCCCTCTCTCTCCTATCAAACTACGCCTCCGCCTGCTGCGCCGTCGCCCCGCCCGGCCAGCGCGTCGTCAACGCCGACCAGTCAGTCATCATCATCTGGGACGAAGCCTCCCAGACCCAGCACTTCATCCGCAAAGCCTCATTCACTAGCAATTCCTCGGGCGTCGGCTTCATCGTCCCTCTCCCCTCCCAGCCCTCCCTCGCAGAATCCGGAGCCGCAGCCTTCCCTCGCCTCGCCACCATCACCGCCCCGCCCGTCCGGCGGCCGCCCTCCATCCCCTTGAGCTGCGCCGCCGCTCCCACTTCCTACTCGGTCGCAAATGGCGTCGAAGTCCTCGAATCCAAACGCGTCGCCGGCTTCGACGCCACCGTCCTCACCGCAGACTCAGGCACCTCGCTAGCCAAATGGCTCTCCTCCCACGGCTTCGCCCTCAACCCCGACGTCGCCGCATGGGCAGCCCCCTACATCCGCGACCACTGGTGCTTCGCCGCCATGAAAATCGCCAAACCGCTCCCCTCCGACCCCCAGCTCGACGCCGCCTCGCTCCGCCTCTCGTTCAAAACTTCCCGCCCACTCTTCCCCTACCGCGAACCCGCTTCCTCATCCGCCGCCGCCTCCCTCGGCAAATCCTCTCGTCTCCTCAGGCTCTACTTCATCGCCTCCCGCGCCCACAACGGCTCCCTAGGCGACCACCTCCCATGGTCCGGCTACCCAGTCTGGTCCGGCGACATCTCCCCTCACCGCTCCGCCCTCCTAGCCGATCTCAACCTCCCCGACTCCACCCTCCCCGGCCGCTGGTGGCTCACCGAATTCGAAGACCGCTGGCCCTACGCCACCGCCCCCGGCGATCTCTGGTTCTCCCCTGCCCCCCATAACATTCGCCTCAACCGCTACACCCCTCTGCCTCCTCTCGACCTCTCGCTCCCCGCCGCCGCTCTCGCCACCGGAGCCCTCCGCCTCCGCCGCTCCGCTCGCCGTCCCCGCTGATCCCGCCCTCCCACCACCCTCAATCCTAACACCGTGATCTCCCGTCGCCGCTTCCTTGCCGCCGCCTGCTCGCTCCCAGCCTCCAGAAGCTTCGGCGATCCCGCCACCTCCACCACCCCGCGCAGCGCCGCCGCCACGTCCCACCCGCTCGCCACTAACGCCGCCCACGACGCCATCGCCGCCGGTGGCAATGCCGTCGACGGTGCCATCGCCGCAGCCCTCGTCCTCGGCGTCGCCGACGCTCACAACTCCGGTCTCGGCGGCGGCATATTCTTCCTCATCCGCTCCCCCGACGGCAAAACCTTCGCCCTCGACGGCCGCGAATCCGCTCCCGCCGCCGCCTCCCGCAACATGTTCCTCCGCAATGGCAAGGCCGTCCCCGATCTCAGCCGCCACGGCCCGCTCGCCATCGCCGTCCCCTCACAACTCGCCACCCTCGCCGCCGCCGCCTCCCGCTGCGGCCGTCTCCCCCTCTCCCACGCCCTCAACGCCGCCGCCGCCATCGCCGACAAGGGCTTCATCCCCGACCGCACCGCCCTCGCCCGCATCGACTCGGTCCGCGACCTCATGCCCCAATTCCCCCAGCTCGCCGCCCAGTTCGGCCTAGCCAAACCCGACACCGCCCTCCGCCAGCCCGACCTCGCCAACTCCCTCCGCGCCATCGCCACTAACGGTCCCGACTGGTTCTACCGCGGCCCCTTCGCCCAGAAGCTCGACGCATGGATGCAGGCCAACGGCGGCATCCTCTCCGCCGCAGACATGGCCGCCTATTCCCCGGTCTGGCGCGACCCCATTTCCTCTTCATACCGCGGCCGCACCATCCTCGGCTTCCCGCCCCCTTCCTCCGGCGGCATCCACATCGCCCAGATGCTCGGCATCCTCGAAAAGTTTCCTATCCAATCCCTCTCCGAACCTGACCGCGCCCACCTCCTCGCAGAAGTCATGAAACTCGCCTTCGCCGACCGCGCCCACTGGCTCGGCGACCCCGATCACGCCCCAGTCCCCCGTTCCCTGACCGACCCATCCTATCTCAACCAGCTCGCCTCCTCCATCCGCATGGACAAGGCCGCCACCGTCCCCCAACACGGCACCCCTCCACGCTTCGACTCCGACATCTTCCGCCGCCACACCACCCACTTCTCCGTCTGCGACCACGAGGGCTGGTGGGTCGCCGCCACCGCCACCATCAACACCACCTTCGGCTCCAAAGTCATCATCCCAGGCACCGGCATCGTCCTCAATAACGAAATGGACGACTTCTCCGCCCAACCAGGTGCTGCCAACGCCTTCGGCCTCGTCGGCGCAGAAGCCAACGCCGTCGCCCCTCACAAACGCCCGCTCTCCAGCATGAGCCCCACCATCGTCCTCAAGGACAACCTCCCCGTCTCCTCACTCGGCGCCGCCGGCGGCCCCACCATCATCTCCCAAACCCTCCTCCACCTCATCCGTCTCTTCGACCTCAACCAATCCCCCTCCACAGCCATCGCCTCCCCGCGCCTTCACCACCAATGGCGACCCGACTCCCTCGTCATCGAACCCGACTTCCCCAAAGACATCGCCGACAACCTCGCCCGCCGCGGCCACTCCATCCAGTCAACCCCGCGCTTCGGCGTCGCCCAGATCATCTCACGTCTCCCCAACGGCACTCTCGCCGCCGCCGCCGACCCCCGCGCCTCAGGCTCATCAAGAATCTGGTAATCTTTCCCTGCTTCTCACAGGCCCTTCGACTCTGAAAAAACGAAGCCGCGCGGAAAAACGACCGCCTCCCACCCACTCCCGGGCACTTCACCCTTGCGGCACCCCATCACGGCCCTAAGGCCATTATAGATGAGGATTTCAATACCGCCGCCGCGATGGGTCCTGCGGCCGGTCGCTGAAGAAGCGATGCGGCGCGTCTCCGCATGCACCACCGGTAAACTCTCCCCTCTCGTCCAGCGTCTCCTCGCCCAGCGCGACCCAGGCTCCGACGAAGCCGTCGCTCGCTTCCTCCAGCCAAAACTCCAGGAACTCAGCGACCCCTTCCTC
>CANHUG010000206.1 GCA_947462995.1 Verrucomicrobiales bacterium
CACCCCCTCGGATGATCCGCTTGTCATTCGTCACAGTCGTCCCCCCCTGATTACCCGTCGTCATCGTCCGGAATTTCACAAGGTTGAATGTCCTCCCGTACCTCCCACGCCGATGCTGGAAAAACAACACCGGCCCAGCCGAACTGCACCTCACAAAACACGCAATCAACACCATCATCGGCAGCGCCACCACCCCAAGCACCACCACCGACACCAGATCAAATCCCCGCTTCAGCGTCTGGTGCACAGACTGCGACCCCAACCGGAAACTCCCCTGAAAAATCCAGTCCGGCGACAGCGACTCCAAACTCACCTTCTTCAGATGATTCTCAAAAAACCCCTCCCACGTGTACACAGGTGCCCACCCAAGGTGCATCCCCACCAGCGCCGTGAAATTCGCACTCGTCAGCCGCGTCAGCCCCGGCCCCAGCACCACCGCAGATAGCCTGCTCGCATGCGGCGCAATCGCCTCCGCCGCGGTCTCCGGCGTCCCGAACAAATCCGCATCGAAACACAACGACCTCCCATGCCAATCCTGCTGGTGCAACTCCGCCCGTAAACGCCCAAGGTCCCCCTCGCTCCCCACCAGCGCAATGATCGGCGTCCCCCGCTGCCGACGCTCCCGACTCGCCATCATCCGCCGGAACATCAGCGACGGTACAAAATACAGAAGTGGCCACGTCAGCATCAACCCCCGGCTCGGCTGCGCACTCGACCCATACGTCAGCAGCAGACTCACCAGCGCCGTCGAAATAAACGCCGCTCCCGCTTGCCCCAGAAAATGCTCCACCGCAAACCGCAACGACAGAAAATCCTCCCGCTGCCGGTATGCTCCCGCCAGCCCAGAACACAACATCGATACCACCACCGGAACCACCACCGTCAACGGCACCACACGATTCGATCCCCACAATTCCGCCGCCGCATAAAACACCCCTACCGCAAACACCGCGTCAGCCAGCACCAGCACAAATGCCCTGAAATTATTGTGCCGCCTCCCATCCCTCACAAACCTCTCAGGGATGACCGCACGCACGATCACCCCGGCGTCGCCCCCCATCGGCGCATCTCCAAATGACTTAAAATTGGGATCCAATGAAAATTTCAGGTTGAAAATATCTCACACGCCACGCGACACCCGAACCGGCACCGCCTCATGACTCCTTGATCGTACGCACTTTCCGTGAAATTCGCCAATGGTAATTCCACCGCATCCACCTCTCCCACAGCCCCCTCCCTCTTCCAACCACCTCGCCAGCACCGCTCCAAATCCGCCACTCACCCACGCCAATCCCGAACGCCAGACTCCCAATCACCACCATCCCCCTGCCTTACCCCCCAATCTACCCAATCAGCCACCCTGCCACCTGCCACACGCGCCCTCCCCTGCTCAGGCCTTCTTCCCCTTCACGTACGGATCATATCGGTAGTTGTAATAATACCCGTAAACACCAGCCCGCTGGCGATTCAGAATCACCCCCACCGTGTTCCCGTTCGCCCGCCGCAGGCTCTCAATCGCCCGCTGCACACCCCGCCGACTCGTGCTCCCGGCATGCACCACCAGACACACCGCATGCGCAGCCGGAGCCATCACCAGCGCATCCGCCACCGAATTCACCGGCGGCGTGTCAATGATGATCCGATCATACAACTGCTCAGCCTTCGCCAGCAAATCCGTAAACGCCTTCTGCGCCAGTAAGTCCGCCGGCTGTGGCGAACGCCCTCCCGCCAGAATGATCGTCAGATTCTCCACCGTCGTCGCTTGCCCAACCTCCGATAAGGGTGCCAATCCACTCAGATACTCCGACAATCCAGCGAACTTCGCCGTCTTCCCGGCCCCACCCTCCTTCGTACGCGCAGCCACCGACTCCATCGCCTCTTCCGTCGGCCGCAAATCGTTCGAAAACAAATTCTGCTGCGACGGCCGCCTCATGTCCGCATCAATCAGCAGCGTCCTCAATCCTCGCTGCGCAAACGCCACCGCAAGGTTCCCCGACGTCCGGCTCTTCCCTTCCCCAGGCACCGCCGACGTCACCAGAAAAATTCGCCGCTTCGACTCCTCCCCAAGCAGACTCAGCGTCGCCCGCAGCGTCCGAAACGCCTCCGCCTGAATACTGCCCCGGTCAGAGATCAGCGGCAATCCTCCCAGCTTCCGTTTCTCCAGCGAATCATCCGGAATGGTCGCCAGCACCGGCACCCCCATATCCGCCTCAATGTGCTCCACCGACTGATAGGTCTGATCCAACCGGTCAATCAGAAAAATAATCCCCAGCCCCAGCAGAATCCCCGCAATCGCCGCCCGCAACAACAACGATGGCGTACTCACACGGTCAGGCACCGACGGCACCATTGCCGCCGCCGCCAGATACACCGGCACCCGGTCCGCGCGCTTTTCTTTCATCCCAATATCCGCAATCCGCCCCGTAATCTCGTCATACCGCTTCTGCAGCGTCTCCACCTTCTGCCGTAACTCCTGATAAGGAATCAGGATCCCGTTCAAACTCGAATTCTCCTGCCCCATCGTCGCCACCGCATCCTCCAGATTTTTCACACTCGACGCCGTCTGCGCCGCCCGCTCCTCAAGCAGAGGCGACGCATCCCCCAGAAGCCGCCGTAATGCCGCCCGCGCAATCTCGATGTTATCCACCGCACGGATATACTTCGGATGCAACTCCAGATACCGCCGCTTCAAGGTCTCAAACTCCTGCTCCATTGTCGCCAGCGCCGTCCGCGCCGTCGCAACCGCAGGGATGGTCGCCAGCGACGATATCTTCAGCAACTCATCGTAATTATCCGGCGGAATCGCCCGCGCACGCTCCACATCCGCCACCAGACTCGCATGCAGCGCCTTCGCATCTAACAATCGGGCAGAAAGCTCCGCTGCTCGTTCCACTGACGAACCCGACGCCTCATCCAGCGGCAGACCCTTGTGCTTCAACCGGAACTCCGCCACATCCTTGTGCGCCTTTGCCAACTCCTCATCAATCCGCTTCGCCTGCTCCTTCAAATACTCCGTAGCCTCCCCGCTGATCGTACTCCGGTTCAGCGTCGCCAGCGCCAGATACTGCTCCACCACAGAATTCGACAGCTTCGCCGCCCGCGCCGGATCCACATCCGCCGCCACCACATCAATCAGCCGCGTCCCCTTCCTCCACTGCGTCTGCACCTTCTTCTCCAGCAACTTCACAATCGCCGCATCCGCCATCCCCGTCCGTCTCAACTCCTCATACAAATCAGAATTCTTCGCCGCTCCCAGCAGCACCGCATCCGCCTTCAGTGACTCCGCCACCGTCAGGATGTAATCCATCCCACCAGGATTCTCCGACTTCACAGACTGCACATTCACAATCCGCTCCTCCTGCTGCGCCACCTCCACCACCGCCTTCGTCGTATACACCGGCAACTGCCGCTGCGCCCACGCAAACGACCCAAGCATCGCAAGGATCACACAAAGCAAAATGACCCACCAGAAGCGGAAGAGCAGAAGACTGAGGCGGTTCTTGTCAAACATAGGCGGTCGCAGAAAGGATCAAACAAATCAGAAATCAAAACAACTCAAGGCATCAGTCACTCAAAACCCGCGCTCCCGGCAATCCACCGTGTCACCCGGCAGCAACCGGAACTTCAACGCCTCCGTCCGGTCCGAGGCGTCAATCTTCACCACCGATCCAGACGCTCGCGTCACCACCACCTTCTGATTCGCCATCCGCGTGAACCCTCCAGCCAACCCAATCGCATCAAGCAGCGTCAGAGTGCCAGACTCAGGAAAGTAATACGCATTCGGCTTCGCCACCTGACCAATCAGATTGAACCGCTCACGCTTCTTCTCCGTCACCGTCACCGTCACCGCAGGCTTCACCAGATACCCCTTCCGATACGCCGCCTCAATCGCAGCCGCCGCCGCCTTCACCCCCATCCCGCTCAGCACCACCTCCCCAATCAGCGGCAGCGTCGCCCGCCCATTCTCCGACAACCTAACCTTGGCATCCAGATCAGGCTCCTCAAATACCTGCACCACGATCCCATCACCAGCATTCAGCCGGTACTCCTGAACCTGCGCCCCAACCAAGGGAGCGCCGGCCGCCTCCTGGGCAGCAGACTCTCCCACCGCCATCACCGCAAGCATGCCAACAGCCAAGAACCAGTTTCGTACGTCCATAAGCTTCACGCGTTATCCCAGGATTCCGGAAAAGAAAGCAGAATTTAGGCAAAGCAGCCCCTCTACCGTGTCCCCTGAATCCCCGTCCTCCCTTGCCTCCCTCCTCAGCACACCACTCACGGCTTCACCGGCGCTGCCCCCGGCTTCGCCAATCGCTCGTGCTCCGCCGCCAACTCTGGCAGATCCAATGCCTTGTACGCCTCGGCCAGCGCCTCGTGCGCACTCGCCGTAAACCTCCCCAGCCCCGGAATCGCCGCCGTCAGGTCCGTCACCGCTTCCTTGTAATTCTTCATCTTCAGATGAATCCTCCCACGCGTGTCCAATGCCGCCGCCAGATTCGGAAAGCGCGCCAGCAGCTCATTGATCACCTTCAACGCCCGCGCCAAATCAGGCTTCGCTCCCACCGCCAGCACCATCGCAAAATTGTTCGCAATCTGCGGCAACTCCGGTGACGCCTGAAACGCGAGATCAAAATACGTCCCCGCCTCCGCCTCCTTGTTCTTCTCCAACGCCGCCACCCCAAGCGCAAAATGCAGCATCCCATTCGCTCCCCCAGCCGCCACCATGCTCTGTATCGCCTTACCCGCCTCCGCCCCAGTCTCACCGCTCAACTCCGACAACCGCACCAGCTCCATCAGCAGCGTCTCGTTCTGATTGTCATACCCAAGCCCCTGACTCACAAGCTTCAGTAACTCGCCCGGCGTCGAATCCCCCTTCTGCTTGCGCGACTGCACCCATCCCGCATACACCGCCCCAAGGGCACCCGTGTATCCCGGCTCCCCGCTCTTCTTATACCCAGTCAGAAACGTCTCCGCCGCCTTCTCGTAATTCTCCGCCAGCAAAAACGTCCGCGCCAGTCCCATCCGCAAAATCCCGTCCTCCGACGCTGCCGCATCCATCTTCTGCTGAAAATACTGCTGCGCACGCCCGTTCCATTGCCGCATCCCCTCAGGATCATTAGTTCCCTGACTCACCAGCGCCAGCAGCAGCAGACATTCGCCGCGCTGGTCCGCTACCTTCAGTAAATGCCGCTTCGCCGCATCCCAATCCTGCCGCGAAAGATACAACTCCCCAAGCAATTGGTGCGCCTCAGCCATCTCCGGCGCATCCGTCGCCGCTCTCAGCAAATGCCGCTCCACGTGCGCAAGGACCTCCGGCGTCCGCTCCGGCGCCGTCGCCCACTTGTTCTTCGCCACATAAAGATGCGCCGGAGGATACGAAAGCGCTGTCTCCAACTCGTCAAACGGAGCCACCTTGCTGATCAGATGCTTCGCATCATCAGGTCGGTTCAGATACATCAGACACACCGCCAGATCAAACAAATGCTCAGGGTAACGCGCCGCAAAATACGCATCCCCTCGGCTGATCTCCAGCACCCGCTCGCACGCAATCCGCGCCTTCGCATAGTCACCCACCTGCATCGCCGTTTTCTTGATCCCAGCATACCGGTCATGCACTACCAACGTACTCCACTCCGTCCGGTAAATGTACACCGCCAGCACCGCCAGTAGACTCAACATCGCAGGAATCCCCCACAACAGCCACGGAAAATACCGCGTCTTCCACCATGCATTCCACCTCTTATTAAAACTCATTTGGTCTTCTCAAGCTGGGATTTCACCTGACCCGCCAGTTCCGCCGACAACTGTTCATACAACTCCCGGATCGCCCGCCGGTCCGACTCCAGCAACGGAGCCAATCCAGTCCAGCAAACCTGCGTCCGAAACTGAATCTCGCCATTCCCCTCCACCTGCGTCGCCAGCGACTTCCGCACCACCCGATCCCACACCGACACATTCCGCGGATCTCCCGCCTCCGCCGCCGCCAAACCAGACCACCGCCCGTCACCGAAACAATTCGTGTACCATACCTCCGTCCGGTCAAATCCACGCCTCGCCAGATTCAAATACGCAATCGGCGGCCGTCCCTCCGTCAGCGCCGGAACCGCCCCACTCTCATTGCTCTCCCACCCAGCCGTCCGATAGCAATTCAGCAGGTCATGGAAGTGATCGAACGGATAATCGATCGACGCAAATACCCTCAGATCCCCCCGACTGAACACCCACACTTTGCTCCTCAACCCAATCGTCTCAATCGCTCGTTCCTCAGGTACCGTCTCCCCCTGCGTCCACCCAACCATCTCCTTTGGCAGCGTAAACGCCAATTCCGGATAATCCGCCGGTCCGTAAGTCTCTACCCCTTTTACAGGAACTTGATTCGCAAAATGCACCACCCCTCGCGCCCCTGTCGCTAGCCCGAACACCGCCAGCGCCGCAATCAACCCAAACCCAAACCGCCCAGCGCCCACCGGCACCTCCAACGGCTTCATCATCCCCGCTGTCCGCTCCTCCTTCCCGTTCCCGAAACCAGAAACCGCGCCCGCCGCCGTCAAACGTACCCCCACCTCGAAAAAAGCCAGAAAGCGATCAAAACTGAATACCAGCATCAATTCCACCACAAAAATCACCGCCCCAAAGATCAAGTGCGGCGTCCCATTCAGCAAATCCCACCCCCTCGTCACCAGCAGGTACGCCCCGGACGTAATCCTCACCACATTCGCCGCAATCACCACCACCGTGGCAAAAATCGAAAGCAGCACCCAGTGCCACCACGGCCGCCGCTCCAGCACAAACACCAAGGTCGCAAACGCCACCACCGCCATGAACGACTGAATCCCCGAACACGCATCCTCCACCAGCAACTGCGAC